>JAZSMG010000180.1:0-8178 GCA_045535775.1 Christensenellaceae bacterium
TTATATACTACGACTTCCGCATATCTTATCAATATTCCGTATAAAGAATAGCCTTTTTTATACACGCTTGGTATTTCTCCACAATTTACCGCATCATCACTCTCCGCTTGGAAAATTGCTTCATGAACGTTAGGATTAAACACTTCACCAACGGGATTAATTTCCTCAATGCCCATATTTTTAAGGGTTTCGTTAAACTGCTTCACTAAAAGCTCTATTCCTGCTTTTGTTTGCTCATCCTGAAGGGTTGCAAGAGCACGATCCAAACCGTCACCAATAGGTAAAATACTTTTTAAAACGTCAAACTTACCGTCTAAATAAGCGTTTGCGCGAGTTTCGTTGTTTCTCTTTTTAAAATTTTCAAAGTCCGCAGCCGTCCTGTACCAGCTTTGCTTATATTCATCAGCTTGCTTTTCAAGTACGTCATAAGCCTCTTTAATTTTTTGATTTTCTTTAGATAATTCTTCAATTTGATTTAATAAATCCTTTTCAGAAACCTTTTTCTTAGTTGATTTCTTAGTAGCATTTTCATTACCCTCTTCAACTATAGGTTCAACAATCTTATTTTCTTCCATTTTTATCCTTTATTAACAATAATACTTTCCAAAATTTTTCCAACGTTTTCTAATACAGTTACAACCTTCTTATAATCCATACGCACAGGTCCTATAACACCGTAAGTACCAAGTTGAACTCCATTTGCCGTATACGTTGCGGTAACAAGCGAACAGTCAGGCGGAAGCTCATCGTATTCCTCGCTTCCAATTTTTACGTTAATCTTAATGTCCCTTGTGCCATCTTCACTTAATAGGTTAATTATCTTATCCTTACTGGTAACAGCCTTTAGAAAATTGCGGATTTTATTGACATCCGTATATTCGGGATGTTGAAGTATCTTATCCTCACCTTCTACAATCAAGTCGTTTTCATCATACTGAATATAACTCTTTAAGGCATCAATAACCATAACGAAAACTGCCTTATAATTAGCAAACTCTTCCTTTAACATAAATTCAGAATCACAGCATTCCGCTAAGGTCTTGCCAACGAAGAGCTTAGATAATAACGCGTTTGCCTCTGCCAAATTCTCATCAGGCATATCGGGCGGTAAGGCAATATAATTATCCTTTAAAAGCTTATTTTCTGTAACAATTAAAACTAATGCGCTTTCGGGTTTAAACCTAAACAAATTAATATTCGTTATGTGGTCTTGCGTATCGTGCGGCGCTATAGCCATTGAGGTATAGCTTGTAAGCTCACTAATAACCTTTGCCGTATTTCTAATTAAGTATTCCAAATCATCCGTTTTTTCAAGGAAAATCTTCTTAATATAATCAAGCTCTTTAGCGGTAGGCTTTTCTTTGACCATAAGTTCGCTTACGTATAATTTATAAGCCTCACTAGAAGGAATTCTACCTGCAGAGGTATGAGGCTGTTCTAAATAACCCAATTCCTCTAGCGCGCTCATTTCACTTCTAATCGTTGCAGAACTTATTCCACCCTCATATTCTTCCGCAATTGACTTGGAAGAAACAGGAACGGCAGTATCGATATATTTATCAACCGCAATACGTAGTATTCGTTTTTTTCTTTCGGTTAAACCCACTTGGCACACTCCTTAAAAGATTGTTAGCACTCAAATTGTTCGACTGCCAATATTCTACAACTATTATACTGTTTTGTCAAGAAATTTATACGTGATTTTTAAAAAAAATTATTTAGAAACTTTATAACGCTAGCAAACGTAAAAAAAGAGCACTGAAAAACTCAATGCTCTAAAAAATACGTTATTAAAATAATAATTTTAATCAATACCATTCAACAATATCGTCTAAAGGCTTCCTTACCTTTTCCCTTACAGGAATATCAGAATAACCCAAAGCAATAACAACGTTACAGCACTCACCTTCTTCAAAATTTAACATTTCTGCAATTTTTTTGTTATTTAGCCAACCCAAAATGCAACTCGATATACCTAATTCTTCCGCTGCTAGCGTTATATATGCAATTATTTCGCCAACGTCGTATTTAACAAAATGATTATTATCATATTTTAAACGCGAGCCGACAGCAAGTTTAGCGTTTATTTCGCTAACAGCAATAAAAACGGGAACGTTTTTAGTAAATCCATTCATTCCAAAATCCCTCAAACAAGCAGAAAAATCTTTTACCTTGTCTTTATCACAAACAACGTGCAATTTCCAAGGTTGACTATTGCATGCAGAAGGAGTTAAACGTGCAACGGAAAGTATTTTTTCTATTTTTTCTTTTTCTATTGGCTTATCATTAAAATTTCTACAAGCCTGTCTTTTTAAAGTTAAGTGTTCAAAACTCATATTTATACCTCTCTATATAATTTTAACTATGTCTTTACAAACGTTCAGCAAATAATACCTAATCCCATTCTTGTTACGCCAATCACGTTTATCCCACTCACTTTGGGAAACGTCATCACCAGCGTAAATAATGGCACCATAATCTACGTTACGAAACTGAGCAACGGCAATACAACCCGATTGCTCCATTTCAACAATTTTCGCACCCTCTTCCTTTCTAAGTTGTATTTTTTCTTTAGTTTCGCGGAAAAACGCATCAGTTGTCCAAGTAATTCCTTTAAAATACGGGATTTTATTTTCATCCAGATATTTTACAATCTTATCCTGAACGGCCTGCTTAGAATAAATAATTCTAGAGGGCTTTACGTAATGATAAGAAAAGCCTTCATCGCGAATTGCACCTTCAACTATCATCAGTTTTCCGACTTCAATAGTTTTATCAAGCACTCCACCACCACCGCAAAAGATGATTTTATTTATACCAATACCCGTTAATTCATCCAAAAAACCTGCCGTTGCTGGGCAACCGATCATTCCGTGCATAATTAGCACGTCACAATCGACGTATTTGTATAAAATCAATTCATTCTCGCCTTTTATAGATAAATATGGCTTAATTGCCTCTTCTTCTAAAAGTTTATTGAGTGCATCCTTAAAAAAGGTAATAATTAACTTATTATAAGGCAAAATTCCGTATTCCTTTTGCAAAAGTTCAGGGCTAATAATAGCATTTTTGTCCGTATCAAATTCAAGTATTGGATAAAGTTCTTTATTCAACATCTAAATCCTCACTTTCTTTTAAAAGCACCTTCTTCTCAAAAATTGAGTTAGAAGCTTTAAAAAGTAAAAATATTGCATAAACAATCACTATTACAGCTAAAACACCAGTTATGATTATAGTTGCGGCATCCCAAATTGCACCTGAAAGCATTTTATAGTCGATTAACATTCCACCAACGTTAAATAAGAAATGTAGTAAAACTGCTGAATAAAAGCTACCCGTTTTTAAAAATGCTATAGCACACATTCCACCTATTAAAAAGGAATACCCCATTTGCATTATTACAGCTATAGGACTTGAACCGGCTAATAAGTTAAATAGATGAACGACACCAAAGAGTAAAGAAGAAAATAATACGGTTAAAAATCCACAGTTTCTTTTACCTTTAAACTTTCTATAAAGCGTTGGTAAAATCAACCCTCTAAAAACAAGTTCCTCCAACAAAACAGCACTTAATACTGCAAACAAATAAAACATCCAAATATCCCATCTACTAGTTGTAAAGATAGCATTTTTAGTAAAAATTGCAATAAATGGAAAATTATTAATCGCAACTAATAAAAATGGAATTATAAAAAGCTGTGTTTTATTTGGCTTATCAGGCAATATAACGCTAGATAAATTTAATGAAAAAATTAAATAAATAGGCAAAATACAGCAAATTAATCTGGCAAACAAAGTTGCAACAAAATTCGCCCCCACATATCCTTCCATCAAAAGAGAAATTACATCAACAGGAAAACTAACCGCGCCAACAAGGTAAAGTAAAACAACCAAGGAAAATTGCCACGGCGAAGTCAATGAATATTTTAATAAATTTTCATTCTTTTGCTTTTTCATAATATCCCCTACCTTGTAAATAGAGTTTCATGAACCTTCTATTTTTAGCTACTTTTCGCAAATATTGCCTAGTCTCACTATACGGAATATGCTTAACAGTTATTCCATCATAAGAATACAATGGGTTAGAAAGCCACTCTTTTACGCGCCCCTCACCTGCGTTGTAGGCACATAATACCAAATCTATACTTAGAAACTTCTCTCTTAAATAGCACAGGTATCTACACCCTAAAAACAAGTTACATTCTGCATCAAACAGGTCAATTACCCCATTGTAGCCACTTTTTTCAGCAATAAAACTTGCAGTTGAAGGAGTTAACTGCATTAACCCACAAGCTCCCTTACTGGATACGGCATCCTTGTTGAATGAACTTTCAGTATGAATAATAGATAGTAACAAATCAAGCTCAATTTCAGATTCTTTTGCATTTTTTACAGCAATAACGTAAATCTCATCAATGTTTTTATAATTGCAACTGCAAAAATTTGTTAGTATTGTAATTATATATAATATAGAAAGCGTTTTTAAAAAAAAGCCTTTAACTATTTTCTTTCTCAATCTTTTTAATAGCATTTACAACAACAGCCCTTAATTCATCTATACCCAAATTATTCTCTATTACGGTATGTAAAGAAAGATCAATTTTGTCGTAATCAACTTGATTTTTAATTTTTCTTTCTATTTCTTCTTTTGTAACCCCATCTCTTTTCATTGCAGAAATAACACGTGATTCATAATTTCTAACAACAACAAAAACGTGGTCGAAAAGATATTCGTATCCCCCTTCGAAAAGCAAAGGGACTTCATAAAAAACAATATCTGCTGAAGAAAGAGAAAACGCTCTTTCTAATATACTGCCGTGAGTGAATTCATTAAGAGTTTTCAATTTGTTTTTATCATTAAAAACAACGTTAGAAATGGCTTTTCTATCTAAAAATAGCTTTCCATCTGCAATTATGGGATTAACACCCATTTGGGAGCTAACTTTTTTTACAAAATCATCCTCTTGAAGCAGTTGTTTATAAACCTCATCACAACTAACTACATCATAGCCTAGTTGGTGTATAATTTCTAAAACAGCACTTTTACCGCTTCCAATACCACCGGTTACTGCAATTTTTATATTTTTCATATTACTTTGCCTCAAACCAACTCATACCGCTAGAAACGTTAACCGTTAAGGGAACAGCAAATTTTACTGCGTTTTCCATCTCTGTTTTAAGAATTTCAGCAACTAAGACCAATTGCGATTTTTCTGCATCAATAATCAACTCATCATGCACTTGTAAAATAAGTTTCGCTGTTGGTACTTTTTCCTTTAAAGCCTTATATACGTTAATCATGGCAATCTTCATAACGTCCGCAGCAGCACCTTGAAGTGGCATATTCATCGCAGCACGCTCACCAAAACTTCTAATCATATAATTGGGTGATTGGATTTCAGGTATAACCCTTCTTCTATTAAAACCGGTACAAATATACCCATTTTCACGCGCAAAAGTAATATTGCTGTCCATATATTCCTTGACTTCAGGATATTGCGTAAAATAGGTTTTTATATATTCATTCGCAGTTTTAGGGGAAATTTTTAGGTTTTTAGCTAGCCCATAATCACTAATTCCGTATATTATGCCAAAATTAACAGCTTTAGCCATTCTTCGTTGCTCTTCAGTTACCTCACCAATACTTACGTTAAATACCTGTGAAGCAGTTAAGGCATGAACGTCTACTCCGCTATTAAAAGCATCAATTAAAGCTTTACAACCCGAATAATGAGCCAATAATCTTAATTCAATTTGCGAATAGTCGGCATCAACTAAAACTCTATCACTACTTGAAGGAATGAAAAATTTACGAATTTCCTTACCTTCATCATCTCTTACGGGAATATTTTGCAAATTTGGCTCCTTAGAAGAAAGCCTACCCGTACTTGTTACCGCTTGATTGAATATGGTGTGAATAAGTCCTGTATTTTTATCTATCAACGGTTTAAATCCTTCAATATAAGTGGATAATAACTTTTGAAGTTGACGATATTTTAATATTAAAGGAATGATTGGATGCGCATCCTCCAAGGACTCAAGAACCTCCGCATTGGTCGAATAACCACTCTTCGTCTTTTTGCCGTGTTTTAATCCAAGGCGCTCAAACAAAACTTCACCAAGTTGCTTAGGCGAATTCACGTTAAAATCACAACCTGCTAAATTTTTAATTTCGACTAACAGTGCTTCAGTTCTTTCAGTATACGTCTTAGAAGCTTGATTTAAAACTTCTATATCAATCTTAAATCCCGCCTTTTCCATATTGTAAAGAACGTCACATAAAGGCAATTCAATTTCTTCATATAATTTTTTAGAGCCTTCCGCTTCTAGTAAATCAGAATACTTACAATATAATAGATACTGCGAATAAGCTGGCGTATTTTTATCAAACCCTGCACGCTCTATAATCTCAGTTAAAGACATTTCCTTTTGGGTATAATCAACAACGTATTTTTGTAGCATTACGTCATCAGAAGCTTTTAAAAGGTCAATTCCATAAGCTCTTAGCATACCCATTATTTTCTTCCTGTCAAATAAAATTATCTTTTTATCAATCTCACCAACTAGTACCGGACGCAAAAATTCTAATACCTCATCAAAGGTAAGTCCAGGACTAAAAAAATCGTTTTTTATAAGAATTTTATACTCTATATCATTTGAATAAAAACTTACTTCATCGCCAAAAACAATTGATATAAAATCGCCTGAAAAATAATTTATTTCAGACATAATTTTATCAATAATCTCGCATTCTACCTCGTTTTTTACAACATTTTCCAAATTTAATTCAGGGCTAACCTTTTCAAATATATCCTTTTTTAAAACAGTTGCAAACTCAAGCTCTAAAAGCATTTTTCTTGCACTTTCCGGCAAGGGAAATTTAAACTGCAAATCGCCAATTTCAAAACCAATATCCGCATTAACGTCTATCGTCGCCAATGCCTTAGACATAAAAGCAGACTCTTTACTAGATATAACCTTTTCCTGTAACTTACCCTTCAATTTATCGGTATTTTCATAAAGAGATTCTATGGAAGAAAATTCCGCTATTAATGATTTCGCGGTCTTTTCACCTACCCCCACTATTCCGGGAATATTATCTGATGCATCCCCCATACAAGCCTTTAAGTCTATAATTTGTATCGGGGTTATTCCGTTTTTTTCAAAGAAGTTTTCATTGTTAAAAATTTCAAGCTCACTTATGCCGTGCCTTGTAAAATAAACACTTGTAGTTTCATCTATAAGTTGAAAGCTATCTTTATCACCTGTTATAATTATTGTTTCAACAGGGAATTTTTTTGAAGCAGAACCTATAATATCATCAGCCTCTAACCCCGCCTTTTCATATATCGTTATTCCAAAAGAAGTAAGAAGCCTTTTAATTAAATCAACCTGCGGAACTAATTCTGGTGGCATTGGCTTTCTTGTTGCCTTATAGCCTTCATACATCTTATGTCTGTAAGTAGGTTCCTTCCTGTCAAATGCAACAAGGATATGAGTCGGATTGATATCGTTAATAATTTTTAAAAGCATATTAGTAAAACCGTAAACAGCATTAGTTTGCACACCCTTTGAGGTTGCAAAATACGGAGTTGCATAAAAGGCTCTATATAATACGCTATTACCATCAATTAAAACTAATTTTTCCATAAAAATCTCTCACCTACTTTAAAAATGTTTGCTTTTACAAAAATTTTATGCTATTATATATAAAGTGTTTAGAATATATTAATATTATGCCATATTTTTGGATATATTGCAACCATTTTCTAAACTTTTCTTCAACTTTGCCGCTGTGGTGGAATTGGCAGACGCGCGGGACTCAAAATCCCGTGATGGCGACATCGTGTGGGTTCGACCCCCACCAGCGGCACCACTCTACAAGTTCCGCATAATTTACGGAACTTATTTTTTTATAAAAAACTATAAACGGAGTATTTTATGCAAATTGCCAAAAAATTTACGTTGGTTATTCTTATTTTAGCGCTTTCTTTGCAATTATTTGCATGCACCCAAACGCCAAATTTACCGGGTTCAAGTGCTAATAATTCTTCAAACAGTAGCCAAGAGCCAGCCGATCCAAATGCAAGCGTTACTCAAATTTGTCTTAAAGAAAACAACTCTCCCCAAAATTTAACGGATGAAAGTCGGATCGTAGCCATGTCGTTCTGTGAGCCA
>JAZSMG010000141.1:0-2687 GCA_045535775.1 Christensenellaceae bacterium
GGCCTCCGACTTTATTCTTATAGGCAGATACCGCCATTGCTACGGCTAAGTAGGTTTTGCCTGTTCCGGCAGGACCTACGCCGAATACCACGGTGTTTTTCTTGATTGCGTCTACGTACTTCTTTTGGCCAACCGTTTTATACTTTATCTGCTTACCGCGCGCCGTTATCGCTAGTACACCGCTCATTATCTTTTCCATTCCTTCCGTATTGCCCTCTTTTGCAAGTTCTATACAGTAGATTATGCGGTTTTTATCTATGGGCTCCTTGGCGCGAATAATGTCTATTAGCTTGTTTAAAACGGTTAAGCACACGTCTACGTTATTCTCTTCACCACTTACCTTGATTTCTTCACCAAAAACACTTAGTTCAACGCCTGCTTCGCGTGAAATTATGTCTAGGTTTTCATCAAATGCACCAATTAGACGGGACATTTCATCCGAGTTGGAAACCACTAATTTTTTAGTTACTTTTTGCAAAAAGTTATCCTCCAATCAGAGTTTTTTCATATTTTAATATTACTTTTATCTTATTTTTATCTATTAGCTCTACGGTGTGGGAACGCACCTCGTACTCGCCAAGGGCTAGCTTTGCGCTGGCTAGAGCATTTAACTTTAATGAATCGTCTATATTATAGGCGCATTCGTAAATATATTCAAAGGTGCACTCTGCGGTAAGCGCCAATATCAACGGGCAAGGCACTTCCTCTTCCTTAATTAACGTGCTTGCCTTTGCCACCGTTTCCCCTTTTTTTACAAAATCACCCTTTTTTACCAGCGCCGTGCCTGAATAAACTGTGATATTTAGCACGGTAAAGCTTTCATTTGCGACGTAATCACCGCTTAATACCACTAGCTTTTCGGGTGCTATTTGTGCACCTTTTACGGTTACAACCGCTTTATTACCGCGCTTTTTTACTGTTACGTGTGAAATACTTGCATTTTTTTGCAAGGCGGAGGCTATTTCATTTAAGATTTCCTGCTTAAAAGGCTTAAAGGGTGTTAGCCCTGCGTTATCAAACTGCTCTTCTATTTGCTTTTGATACAAAATGGCATCACCTTCATAAACCGTTTGCAAATACACAAAGTCAAAAAGGTAGCAAAACGCAAAAAAGAATAATATTGCTAACGTGATTAATGGAAATTTTACCGCTTTATAGATTGGGGCGCAAATCCCCCCTATTTTCAATAGTTTATTATACCACGAATTTTTACAAATTGCAAAATATTTAGGGGTATCTTTTTTATCTATAGTAATTTTTGCGTTTTTTTCGTCAAAAATTTCCAATTTTCTTACGCGCACACCCTCTTTATTAAGCTTTTGAAGCAGATTCTTACGGTTTCTACCTACAAGTAGGTAGGTTTCGGTTAGCCATCTCATACCTTTTCGCGCTCCGTTTTTATAACGTTACCGGTAAAAGCAAGGTCGCCATCAGTTAACTTCACCACCTTTAACTGCTCACCGTAAACGTGCATAATGCACCCATTTAGCAAAACGCTAATTTGCGCGCTATTAAAACAAAGAATTTTCTTTACGCCAGTAAAATATCCGCCACCGCTTGCAAGCGTCAACTCACTTGGAAAGAGATTATTTGCTATTTTTTTTATTTCCTCGCACATCTTCATACACTAATATATGCTTCTAAAGTAAAAATAATAGCCCCCACTAAAAAGAATAATTTTTTTAGTTAAAGATGTTTTATTTTTATTTTAACTCTTGGTTGATATTTATTACCAAGTCAAACGTTTAAGAGAAAACAAACCGCCACTTTTGTTTAATATTTATTAGCAAGTCACATTGACTAGGGATTCATCCCCCATTTAATCGACCTATAGCGGGCTTTTTGCATAAAAAAATATTGAGGTGTTTTTTTTACACCTCAATATTTAAAAAGAAACCAGTACTAAAGATACGCCTTATTAAGCGAATCTTCCCAAATTAACAACCATCTTCACGCATACACATGCATTTTACGTAATTATCCGCAGAACATTTGCAATCTTGTCCACACTTAGCAACTTGTTTTAAATCAACTTCTTTAAGTGTAACTTTTCTTAGAATAATCATACACGGCCTCCTTTTATTAATTTATTATAAAACATTTTAATTAGCGATATGAATGAATTTTTTAACTGATAACATGCATAAAACTTTTCGTTGTTGAGAGCATAGAACCTACACCCGCCTAAACAAATTGGCAAATATTTACAATCTTTACAATCTGGATAAGAAAATTCCAAATTATTCCACTTGCTTAATATTTCTTTATTAAAGTCTTTTGATTTAATTGTACCAATAGAATCCTTATCCTTATTAATAACGGAATGTTGACATTTATACAATTTCCCTTCCGTATCAATTATAAAAGCATTTTCATAATGTATAGTACAATTTAACAAGCTAGGATATAAATTAGCCTCATCTAAATCCTTTAAATACCCTACTTCTATCAAATGCTTGTACAACTCAATTTGTGGATTATGTTCTTCATCATACTCTATTAAACGCTTAATATTAGTTCCGGTTATACTTGCAGTATATACAAATAGGTAATCATTTTCACCTATAAATTGATGAACATAATCAATCACATTTATTGCGGTTTGGTATTGCTCAGGATTATAATTAATCCTTATATTCACATACACTTTTTTTTCGATAAGTGTTTTTATATTGCTTATAACAGTA
>JAZSMG010000103.1:0-2206 GCA_045535775.1 Christensenellaceae bacterium
CATTTTCCCATCATCAAACACTTTATAATTTACTTTATTCGATGCTTTTATCTTAACTAGAACTTCATTTTTTTCAAAATTGGGATAATAATCAATAGAATCGACGTGTTCAATTGGAAGTCTTTCCATCCAAACCGTTTGCCATATACCGCTTTGAGGCGTATACCAAATACCGCCAGGTGTTTTACTTTGCTTTCCTCTGCCAGCGCCTGAATTTCGTGTATCGTCTTTTACGATTAAAGCAATTTCATTTACACCTTCAATCAAATATTGACTCACATCAATAGTAAACGCCGTAAAACCACCTTCGTGATAACCAATGCGTTTATTATTAAAAAATACCTCACAGGCATAATCTACAGCCCCAAAATGCAATAATGCAACCCCATCTAGCCATTCGTTTGATAAAACAAACTGTTTTCTGTAAAAAAGCCTGTCCTCATCAGTTAATAAAACTTGCTTGCCAATACCGGAATTGATACACTCAGGCGAAAAAGGAACTAAAATTTGCTCAGTATACTTACTTACAACATCGCCAACCTTTCCAACTGCAAAATCCCACTTCCCGTTAAGACATAAAAAGCTATCCCTAACAAACTGAGGTCTTGGGTATTCGGAATGCGGTATTTCACCAATATTATAACTAGTTTTCAGATGAGTCATTTTTGCTTCCCCCAACCTTATTTAGAACAAAAATTATAGCAATAGAAGCCAGCGCAATTAAAGCTGCAACCAAGAAAATTTCCGGCGCAGGAATGTATTTCGTAGTCATCGTGTCAGCGGAATCAAGATCTGGCAATGGAATATTTTTAATTTTATTGATAGCATCACCGATTTCAGGCCCGATTAGCATGGGGATTAAAACAGAAAATATCATTCTAACACCTTGAAGTTTGCCAACGTTTTCCTCAGGGGTATTATCCCTAACCATTGCGCCTGTTAACGTAGAAACTAAAATGTTTCCTAAAATCATTACAGTTCCGCCTATGCCGAACAGCACGAAAAGCAAAGGTTTTTCTAAGCCGGTTGTAAAGTACATTACCAGCAAGCCAAATGAAAACAACCCAATAAATAAATATAATGCTTTTTCCTTTTGCCATTTATCAGATAATTTACCCAAAATAACGGCAATAATTGCGCCTATTATTATTGCAGCACCAAAAATCAAACTATATTCCAGAACGGAAAAATCTAAATATGTTTTCATGAATATAATTAGATACGGCATAAATACTTGAGTTGCAATACCAAATATTCCTATTATACATAAATTTAAATAAAGCTTTTTGTTTTCTTTGATAACAGAGGGTTTAAAACCGTAAAAAATATCAGAAAATTTGCTTTGATTTAAAGTTTGTAACGATTCACTATCCTTAATTAAGAAAAGGCCCAAAATACCTGTAATAGAAATGATAGATCCTAAACCGATAAATAATTCGGTATATCCGCCAAAAGCCTCTACGATCATGCCAAAACCGCCTGCAACTATAAGCATTGCGATAAGAGGTAATACTGCAAGAACACTTTCTACTCTTCCGCGATAAGAAGGTTGAGTATTATCGGTCACCCACGCATTAAAGCATGCATCGTTTGCGGTAGAACCAAACGCAGTCATAATACAGTCCATAGCTACTATTATGCCTAAAGTAACGCTAACCGCCGTTTGAATTTCCTTAATATTAAATAACTTTTGAACGTTTCCTGTTGTAATAAAAGCAAATAAAAGAACTGTAATACCCCAAATAATATATCCAAACGAAATAAATGTTCTTCTGTTTTTAAGCTTATCAGAAATAGTTCCGGCAAGCAAAGTAACTAAAGTTGCAGTAATACCACTAAGCTGAACCATTAGCTTTACAGCCGATAATGATTTACTAACAGTTTCAAATAAAAACAGATTAAAATACATATTTTCAACAGCCCAGGCAATTTGTCCAATCATGCCGAAAACAATTAGTATTAACCATCCTTTCTTTGTAAACTTCTCTGTCATAATAAATCTCCCTTATGAGATAATTTTTAAAAATTCAATGCAAAATTAAACTAAAATTTTTTTAACATAGAAATTAAAATTCTTCAATTAAACTTACAACTTAAATTATAGCATAATTTATTAAATTAGTAAACGATTTTTCAAAATAAAATACAAAAAGCAACTTGCACTCGATGCAAATTGCTTTCTGTAAAAAAATATATGATAAGGGGG
>JAZSMG010000140.1:0-4496 GCA_045535775.1 Christensenellaceae bacterium
GGTTCGTTTATCTTCGTGGGGCCTACGGGGGTTGGTAAAACCGACCTTTGCAAGGCGCTTGCCGAGGCGTTGTTTGGCTCTGAAGAGCAAATGATTCGCTTGGATATGAGCGAGTATATGGAAAAACAATCTATTTCCAAGCTGATTGGTGCCCCTCCGGGATACGTTGGCTACGAAGCAGGCGGTGAACTTACGAAGGCAGTTAAGCAAAACCCCTTCTCTGTTATACTTTTTGACGAAATGGAAAAAGCGCACCCCAGAATTTGGGATAAATTTCTTCAAATATTGGGTGACGGTAGATTAACGGACGGTAAGGGCGAAACGGTTTCATTCACTCAATGTATAATAATCTTTACCTCTAACTTAGGTATTACTGCAGATCCCATTTCAAACGTAGAAAGGGTAGTGCGCGATAAAACTATAGCAGAAAACAACGTAAAGATAAAAGAACTTGAACTAAAGATTGAAGAATCGCAAAATCCTGAAGAAAGAAAGGGTTTAGTGAAAGAATTATGGAACTGTTACCTAGCAAAGGGCAGTTTAGAGGGGTTAACCTATAATATTCACGATGAGTATTTATTCACAAGATGCCATCAAGAATTAGAGGTAAGCAATACGGATGATGCCTTTAATAAATTCATATCAGAATGTGTTTCTTTAAGAATAAAAGAGTATTTTGATAGAATAGGCCGTCGCGAAATATACGGCAGAATTGGTGATAGCAACGTTTTAGTTTTCAACTATATGACGCCCACCATTGCTCAAACGCTTGCAGATAAAACTATGGATGATTTTATTAAGGCGTTAAGATATGAACACGATAGACAGATAAATTTAGAAATAACCGAAAACGCAAAGGCGTTCATCAGGGCAGAAGCGCAAAAGAGTGACGTTATCAACCTAGGTGGCCGTGGCATAATTGCAGCTGTAAAGGCGTTAATAAACGATCCCGTTGGTGAATTTTTAGTTATACCTGAATATTTTGGGCAAACTAATCTTCACATCGTTATGGACGTTGAATACGGTAAGTTATTCGTTGAACTGAGGTAAATATGAATATTTCAAACGATAAGGAAGCCTACCTTTTATCCAAGATAATTGGGGAATTAGATTCAGAAAAGGCAGGCACGGATTTTCTTCGCAAATATTGGATTACGTGCGGAAAATTAAAATATACGCAAAAGCTGTTAGGTTCAAGCTTTTCTTTTGAAGAAAAGGAAACTCACTACGTGCTTAACGTAGAAGGTTTATGCGAAAGGCTAATAACCGTGTTAAATGCATTTTTAAGAGCGCCTTACTGTTTTAAAACAGAAATGGGGGGGCAGGTAGACGTTAGTGTAAAACAGATTTCTGCCGAATTGATTATTCAATTTGAAAAGCTTCAAACGCTTAATTTAGATTATGGTTGGCGAAAATTGGTGGAAGATTTATCAATAACCGTTTGCCAAATAGAATCAATTATTTCTAGGCTTATGGTTATGCATTCAACAGGTAAAAGCGTTAATTTTTATACGAATACACGTCCGGAAGACTTTCTTAATGCAAAATATATAAATTTTAAAAGTGCAAATAACAGATTTTTCTTACAAAAGAGTTAAAGGTTAAACAAAATGGCTAAAGAAACAATTTTAATCTACTACGACGAAAATCGCAATTTCTACGTAAAGAAATCACTTGGTGGAAGCGAGTTATTACCGTCAAATTTCATAGATTTTAGGCGTGATCAGCAAAAAATTCTGGCATCTGCTTATCCTCATATGGGTGAAAAAATAATGGGCGGTGTAATTTCTGATGAAGAGGCTAAAAGACTTATTTCAGATTACAACGAAAAAGCTTTAAGCACAAAAATTACCAGATGGTATAAATTAGAAGGCTCAAGTCTAGTATCAATATTTCAAGAGCCCAAGGACGTATTTCAGGCAGGTGAGTACGAGGGGGATGAGATACCCGAAGATATAATTAAGTTTATCAATTCCTTAAGGATGGATTTATTTCATCTTTCATATTTGGCGTTTGAGTGCCCTGAATGTAAAGAAATGCAATATAAGCCCATAATAAACAACCGCGTTAGATGTAATAAATGCCACGAAGTGTTTTTTATTGATGACAACAGACTTACTGTATCTAAAAAATTTGATTCACCTGATGATGCACAAAATAGGGCAAACGCCATTGAGTACCTATATAACTGTGAAAAAGAGCCTATTATAGATAAAGAAAAGGCAGTAAACAGTAATGCCCCCTTTTATTTTGCAAACAACGTTTACCGTATTACCTTTATGGACTGTAAAAGCTTGCATCAAAAGTTATACGAAGAATTCGCCTTTGAACAAATTTTTACAAAAGAAAACAACAAGGTTGTTTTTAGTCCAAGCTATAAAGGCTATTTAAAAGGCTTAAAGGATGCTAAGATAAATTCAACCTTTTACAACCAGTTAAAGGGTGCAGAAAACGCAATTAACTCACAGGAATACGCACTTTTACCTGAAGAAAAGGCATTTTTTTGGTACATAAACAAATATTGTTTAACAGAAGAAACAAAAATATATTGGCGCATTTCAAACAGAACGGTTTGTTTTAAGAGCAAGCTTGAGTTTATAAACGAGTTTTTGGTTGCCGATAATGAAAAAAAATTACAGTTAATCTCTTTATACCAAAGCATAGCCTCTATTACAGACCTAGAAAACTGTTTTTTTGACGGATGTAACGGTTCACTAATTGATTTATCGTATATGATATACCGCGAAACAGGGTTGTTCGTATACGTTAGCGAAGAAAAAACAGTAAATTTTGGATCTTCCTTTATTGCAAACTTGCATAGGCATGATAATCTAATAGCAGATAGGAATATTTTTATAGAAACTATTAGAACAAGCAGTTTTGATTTTTGGAATGAAATTAAAGGAACGTTTGATGATTACAGTGACGTTTTATACGATTCGTTTGACGGAAGTTATTACGATAGGCTTTGCTATTATCAGTATGCAATTTGCGGTAAAAGTGAAATTAGATATAAGGGTATTGTGTTAAGCGACTCCGTTATGGGTTTCAATCAAATAAAAACGCTTGTATGTGATGCATACTTATCCAAAAATGAAGATATTTTACAAAGCTACGGTGAAATGGCAGAATTGCTTAGAAATAGCAGTATTTGGGATAATTACGGTGGTTTTGTTAAGATAAGGGCGGTTAAAACTGCGCAATTTTCTAACGGCGTATCGGAGGAAACGGTTACCTTCGATATTCTAAGGGAGGCCATAGCAAAGGAATCTGGCAAGATGCCCTCTACCGCCTTATACTTAAAATGTACGGATACTTCAAGCAACGCGGTTGCAAATATTAGATTTTGGTATAACGGTATTTTGGCAACTCTTTTAGAGCATATTAGAAGGTTAATTGAAAGTGCTTCATCACAAACGGTTGTTAACGATATTTGTAAATTTTATGCAGATGCAGATATTTCTTGCATTATAAAACTTATTTTTAACAATACGAAAGTGGGCGGATTTGATAAGTTTAGCGAAGAACAGCAAAATGCGTTTTTCACCTTAGTTAATGAAGTTGAAAGATTAAACCAAGAGCTTGAAGCTCAAAGAAAAAAAATAGCAGAAGATGAAATGAGAGGAAAGCGGTAAAGCGGTACCTCTTTATAAACCTATAAAAAACGATAAACCAAAGAAAAAAGGAGGATAACTAGTATGAGTGGTCCAAAATATTATACTTTCCCGGTGGGCTCTGCTGAAGAAGCTGCCGGCATATACGCACAGCTTGGTTCATTTCAAAGGGGAGTAAGAATAACCGTAGAAGATAACCAATTGAATTTTGTAGTTTCAGAAAGCGCTTGGTATGAAGGCGCAAACTATTCTACAATAAAGGCAGAAATAGACGATGCGAAGCAACGCTATGCAGAAAGCGAAGCGCTTAAACGCCTTTTACGGGATAAAAAGCAAAAAGAAAAGGCAAGAATCAGGGAAAAAATTCGTGCTATAGAAGAGGAATTTAAGCAAGAAAGGGCTACTATATTAAGCGCTAATGCAAGATGTCAAGCCATCAAAGGCGAGCAACAGCTTTCTTGTTCAACTCCATTTGGCACTTATGATTTAAGTTCAGAACTTAAAGGGGTAGACGAGTTATCTCAAAAGCTTACCTCTGAATTAAAAGCGCTTGAGCAACGCAAGGCGGAATGTATTAAAACTTTAAACGATTTAGAAAAGTCGATAGATGGCTGTAACTCATTAGATGAATTATCTTCTAAGCAGGTTGCCGTTGAATCTGTAAACGTTAAGGGCTCAAATTCATCCGGTTTGGTTGGCGACGTAGAAAATTCAATAAAGGAAAAAGCCAAAAGATTAAAGAACTTTGCCACCTTTTTAAACAAATTTTATGAAGGAATTAAGGATAAAGACTTAATGGGGTATTTCGACCGCATTAAGGAAGAGATTAAAAATATAGATATTTTTGATCCCAACGCCTTTAAAAAAATAGAAGCTGTTTTG
>JAZSMG010000106.1:0-7865 GCA_045535775.1 Christensenellaceae bacterium
GATCCACGTCCATAATAAACCCTTCGTTAAACAAGTAGTTCTTTAAAGGTCTTTTAGGGTATATATTTTCTATAATATATTCCCTTTCTTCGTTTATAAATCTACCTACTTTATTCATAATAACTCCTATCAAAAAGAGGAGAAAAATCTCCCCTTTTTATACGTTTATAGACCTATACGGCCACTTTTATCTTTTTCTTTTAAAGTTTATTGCAATTAAAGCAACGCCGGCAAGAGCAAATAAAGAGCTACTTTGAACAAAGCCCTTACAACCGCTCTTACCATCTTTTTCACTATCCGTAGAGCTACTAGACTGTTGGTTACCTTCAGAAGATAAGGGAACGTCTATAGGATCTTGAACGATAATCGTGGGGTTGTTTACTATTTCGTTGGTTGCCACAAGAGCAAATATGGGGTTAAAGTTAAATCCGTCGTAAAGAGATTTTTCACCGCAGTTTACGCGAATGGTAACAACGTCGCCGGGTAATACGCCAAGGGTTATGGGATCAAAACAGAACACACCCTTACCGCTAATATCGTTTGAGCCTCTGGGAATATATTCCATCCAAGGACTGTTAGAGGGCCATACTCTTTGACCGTTAATTTCTATTCTCATACGAACGCCGTCCGTTTCTATGGGTGAGCCCTTATTAATAAGGTCAAATGCTTCCCATAAAGCCATATTACCGCCACGGAAGATAGTTTCTGCGCAAATGGTAAGATTACCGCTATAAGGCGCGCAGTAAGCGATTGCAGCGTCTTCCCCGCGTTTAGGTCTAAAGTAGTTCCAGCCAACGTCTGAAGCGTTATCTTCTAAAATACTGGTGGTATAAGTTAAAGAAGAGAAGTCAACAGAGCTCATAAGCTTATAGTTAGCCTTTCTGTAAAGACCTTGAGTGGTATCAATACCCCAATAAGAAATTACTGAATCCGCGCTGTTATAATTCGTAATATCAAAGTATTCAGAAGCGGTAACGTAATAAACGTAATCGCTCATATCTGCGGTTTCATCAATGGTAAAGGTGGGATTAAAGGTAATGGTATCACAGTCTTCGGTGGTGGTTAAATCTGCTCTTGTAAGCTCAAAATAGATTTCGTCGTATTTTTTAACCTTAATACCCTTAATATCGCCAGTAGACTGAGCCTTAATTAAATCCCCTTCCGCATAACCGTTAGTAGCTTCGGTATAAAGCTTAGCAAGTGAGTTATCCCAACCGCCGTTAGCGGGCCATACCTGCTTACCGTTTAGTAAAACCCTAAACGCTACCCCCTTATAAGCGCTATTCATAACCGTACCGTTAATATTGGTATAGCCGTTAGTGTTATTGGGATAATGACCGTAGCTAAGCGCTAAATCGCTAATACTTAAAGCCCCGTCGTGAGGAGCGGTGAAGCCTAAAATAACGTTCATAGGATCGGGTGAGCGTGAAACGTTAACTATAACGCCGTTTTCTAAAAATCCAGAATAGGTTTCAGGCGCGTATAGGCGTAAACCGGTGGGATCTATATTAGCGGTTGCCTTAATCATTTCGCCAACTGCTAAGCCTGATTCTTGACCTGCAAAGCCGTAATCTGCACCCGCAGTTGAACGGTATAGATAAGAGAAGGGATAGGTGGTTTCGTCGTCTACGGTAATTCTAACGTTATTTTCTAACGCGCCCTCTTCATCCCTAGAAAGCTTTTGCATGTGATTGTAAAGATGTAAGGTATCGGGCATTTTTTCAAACTTAAACACCGGATCGTAGCTAAAGTTAACCCATCTTTCCACGCTATTATCTACGTCCTCTTTTGCCTTGGCGTATAGGTTAATAAACACCGTTTCGCCGGCAGAAACAGAAAATTTTTGTTCTTCGATAGCGTATTCATCAGCGCCTGAAGATGATTGATAGGTTTTCCAATTTAAAGTAGCGTCGTTAGGATCAATATACGCTCTTGAGCCCTTAGAAAAGCCCATGCTTAAATCTGCGTTGAAGAATTCGTTAACTTCAAGAGTAGATGCGGAAATAGTAAGAGTGCCGTTTTCAGGCGCAGTCCAACCGATAGCCCAAGTTCTATCAACGGTAACACCTTCCCCTTCCGCGCTTTCCGCACGGCCAACGGTATGACTACCCGTATAGCTAAACACTGTGTTAGTGCCTGCCGTAGCGCCAAAAGGTGTTAAAGAATAATCTTGACTTACCTGTATTTTAGAATAGTTTGCAACGCCTGCGTCAATTGAGCCGTCTAAATCCGCGTAATTAAACTGAAGATAAGGACCGCTCCAATAAACTGCGGCGTAGAATGAAAATACGCTTTCGCTTAGCAAATCTATTGATTGCATTTTACCTATTTCTTCGCTCAACTTATATTCTACGACGTTAGATTGCTCTTCTGCAGATACAGGTTTAAGGTTAACACCGTTAAAAGCAGTAGAAATAACTGCTATTCCGCACACGAAAAGCATAAGTAGCTTGTTTAATTTTACTTTTTTCATAATATTTTCTCCTTATAGAGATAAATTGATTTTCGTTAGTCCAAACAACTTCATTTGGACTAACGGTATAATGCTTATAACTTGATTTTTACGGTTTTTCCCTCTTCTAGGCGTGATTCTTCTGCACCGAACGCCATTAAGTGGCTTTCCATAGAAACGTCTAAATAGGTAACACCCTTGCCCTCTTCACCGTTAAGCGTTTTATAAAGCTGACTCATCATAAAGAAATCGCTTCCGTTATGACCGCCAACAACTGCTTGAGATATATCTACGTTGATAACTTCAACCTCGCCGTCGAAGGGGCGAATTTCAATGTAGTTATCTTCCATGTGTCCGTATAACTCTGCCTTCGTGCCGAAAATCTTTATATCACGGTAAATGCGTTTAGAAAAGCCCGTCATAGTATGTACCGCAGTTTTTCCGTTTTCAAAAAGCATTAAAGTTGACTGATGGTCAACGACGTCGTTATCGTTTAAGAAAACGCATTTATCGTACTGAGTTTTTGCTAGCTTTCTTAAAATGTTTTCGTTAGAGTTATCTCCGTCGTGAACGAAATAGCCTGCCGCCCACTTAGATTCGGGATCGGTATAAAGCTTTTGTGCGTTCCAAGTACAGTTATCCTTATGAGGACAGTCTGAGCAGTATTGAGTTGCGCCCTTGGGAGCATTACTTTCACGGAAGAAGTTTCTTTCGCCGTAAGAGTTTACGGAAACACATTTTTCGCCCATTAAATAGCGAATAATATCCATATCGTGGCAGCATTTTGCTAAAATCATAGGACTGCTTTCAGCTTTATTTCTCCAAGGTCCGCGAACGAAGCTGTGAGCAATATGGTAAAAGCCAACCCCTTCTAAAGCGTGAATATTAACGATATCGCCAAGCCTGCCGGAATCTATAATATCCTTAATGGTGCTATAGAATTTAGAATAACGAAGCACGTGACAAACGAAAACCTTGCGGTTGTTCTTTTTAGCGCATTCGTAAACTGCCATGCAATCCTCTAAGGTGGGGGCTATGGGCTTTTCTAAAAGCAAATCGTAACCCCTTTCTAAAGCGTAAATGGCGTGTTCCTTGTGCTGAGCATCCTGAGTGCTTATAGCAACTAAATCAAGGTCGTATCCCTTATCTAAAAGCTCGCGGTAGTCGGTATAAACGTCTACCCCCTCGCATTCTACTCTTTTTGCTCTTTCGGGGTTAGTTTCCGCAATAGCAACCAATTTAAACTGTTCGGGATATTTTAAAGCGTATTCGCCGTAAATGCCACCGCGACCGCCAAAGCCTATTACCGCCAATTTTTTTGTTTCCATAATAATTTAACTCCCCTTATTGAAGTGTAATTTTTACGATTGTGTGAGTTCCGTTATTACCCTGATTTGATTCAGGTTGGATGATTACGTAATATACTCCGCTCGCTTGGAAATCATAAGCATACGAACAGCTTACGGTTTCGCCTAGCATATGAGTATAATCAAACTCTTCGGGATTTTGGGTAAGATATAGGTTATAATGCCATAAATCACCGCTTGACTGATCCCAAGTTAAGGTTAATTTGCCGTTTGCAAAGCTTGCTTGAACGTTAGCTACTGCAGAGGGCTTAGCGTTATTTCTTACTTCGTATGTTGCGCCAAGATCACGCTTTTTCCAGCTTTCAAAGCCGTTACCGTCAAAGGGAACAGCTCCTTCGCTAGCGTTAATTCTTGATGCATCCGTGCTTTCAAACACCATAAACTTAGAGGTATCGTGCTTGTAGTACTTATTATTTGCAAACTTATACCAACCAACCGTTTCGCTAATATTAAACCAAACGTCGTTAGATTCCGTGGTAGAAACGAGGTGGTTGCTTTCAAAAACGTTACCGCCCCACTTAGTGGAATCGCCGCCGTTTTCTCTTGCTCCCAAGAATACGGTGTTTTGGTTATCGTTTACAATAAGGTTATCTTTAATTAAAAGATTTTTAACTACGTGCATATCATCCGGCGCGTTAGATTTGCGGTTAGTAAAGTCAATACAGTCTATTTGACCGATTTGCTTACCTGCGCCGTCGTTATTTTCTACGCGGTTGTTAAGAATAAAGCAATCTACGTTAGCCATAGTACCAATACCGCTACCCGTACAGTTATAGGTGTGGTTATACTGAACGTTTACGCGCTTGCAGTTCCAGTCAATATCAATACCCATACCGTCAAAGAAGATGTTTGCGTTATCAATATTGTAAACCTCGTTATACATAACGTCCGTATCGTAACAGCCAAGCGTCATAATACCGCATTGACCGATATTAAGCCATGCGTTGCCGTTAATACCCATAGCAGAATCGTAAACGTAGTTTCTGTTAATTTCTGAATCATGACAGCATTCAAGATAAATGGGAATTTGCGCTATGTTGTAAGTAATATTATTGTTAACACATACGTTAGCAAAGGTCATGGGATCACAGTTCATAACACCGCCTGAAGCAGACCAATCGTAAAGCCAGCTATCGGTAAAGATGCCCGCCATACCTAAATCGTAAACCTCGTTACGGTTAATTTGAAGGTTGGTGATTAGATTTTGGTAGTTATCATCCTTGCTTATATAGGCGTGAACGCGCACACCACTGGTTGCCTGAGTTGCAGAGCCGTGAATAGTGTTATTGTAAATATAAATGTTTCTATAGCTATCTATAGTATCGTAATAACCGCTAATACCGTACTTTTGAGCAGGTGTGTTTTCGCTTACTCTTTCTTCTCCGTGCACAATGATTTCAAGGTCACGAATAACGATATTAGAAAGGTTTGTAAACTTAATTGCGTCATAGCCCTGAGCTAATAGTTTGGGTTTTGCGCCCTGCCCGTAAGAACAAACGGTAATGGGGTTATCGTCTGCACCGCTTGCAGTTAACTCTAAGCCTGCACCGCTAAAAATATCACCGCATCTAAAAGCAACTGTATCGCCTGCAACAAGGTTTAGCTTGTTAACCTTTTTAATACTCTTAAAGGGGGTGCTTTCAGAAAGTCCGTCATAATTATCGTTACCGTTTGCAGCAACGTAATAGGTCTTACCGGTGCTTAAGGGGTATTCGGATTTAGCTTCATTTAAGCCTGAATTAAAGGTAAATTCTACCGTTTGAACCTCTTCTGCAGGGGGATTAGCGGAAGAGCTTTCTTCCGGATTTTCACATGCAATAAATGAACCAGTCGCAATAAAAAGCGCTAATAAAGAGGAAATTATTCCTATTTTCTTATTCATTTTTTACTCCTTAGTGCGCAATACCTGCGTCGTTTGCAGCCTTGTTAACTGCATCAATATAGCTACCGCCACGTTGATTCCAGTAGTTAACTAAATCTGACCAAATAGTTTCTCTTGTGCTTTGAGCAGCGTTTGCAGGAATCTTTGCAACGATATTCTTACAAGCGGTAGTAACCTTATCACGAAGCTCGGTTTCTAAGGTTGCCTGATCGTTAGGAACTCTAACGAAGGTAAGCTCGTCTATAACTAAATATTGCTTTTCCCAAGCGGTTAGAATTTGGTTAGCTTCTTCAACGTAGCCTCTGGGCATGTTGGTATATTTGATTTCCCAAGAAGCAAAGCCTTTAATTCTGAATGCTGCAGGAGCAATAGAATCTGCCTTTAAAATGTGTTGATTGCCGTTTAAGTCAAGGGGTAATAAACTAACCATTGCGCCGTTTGAATTTCTTTGCCAGTGTTCACCTTCAATACCCCAAGTAAGAACGGTATCACCTTCTTCAGAGAAAATCCAGTTCATAAATTCCATAATTTTGCGTTTTTTGGTTTCACTAATATCGTTATTGATAGCAAGGTAACCGTAATTGTTAACTGCACCTTGAACACGCTTAACACCGTCTATACCGGTAACAACGGGCATACCGCGAACAACGTCACCAATAGTGGTAGTGCCTGCAACCTTACCAATGAATTGCTTCATATTTTCTATAATTCCTTCGGGAACGGTGGGAATTGCATTGTAGCAAATTATACCTGACTTACCGCTACAGAATTCGCTTTTTGCCATTTCGTAGGTGGTGGTAGTGTTATAGTCGTTGTTAATGTAACCCTTATCGTACATATCGGCAATCCACATAATTGCGTTCTTACCGCGCTCCGTTAAAATTTCGGGCTCCCACTTGCCGGTTGAAGAGTTATATTCCCAACCTTCTTCGTGAACGTTGTGCATATTTAAAAGAGGATACCACCAATAAATACCGGAATCCTTATTTAAACCGTAACCAACGGTATCGTTAGAGTTGTTACCGTCTGGATCGGCAACGGTGAAGCCTTCGCAAAGGTCATAGAAGTTATTGTAATCAAAGGTGGGATCTTCAGGGTCCTTTAACGCTCTACCGCTAGAGGGTTGCCAATTCTTATTAACAAGCGCTTGATACCAGTCACGGCGGTAATACATAGCGATTTGAGTGAATAATTCGCCAGAATTAGCGTTGCTATATAAAACGATGGGGAAGCTGTAATATCCGCCACCTAAAAAATTCTTAACGGTTGCTTCACTTCCTAAAGCGGTAAAATTCTGCTTAAGTAAGGGATAATCATCTATGTATTCAGAATAATCGAATAAAAATTTTTCATCAAGCCACTTAGAATAAGCAGGTTCTTCCTTGAAGTGAATGAACATATCGGGAACGTCACCGCCACCAATTAATTGGTTTAATAGCGTGGGGGATTGAGATACGGGTGCAGTTTTAACGTTAAACTTAATGTTAAACTTGTTTTCTACGTAGTCTAAAATTTTCTTAGAATCGGGGGTAAGACCTGTCATAGATTCAAGGTCATGACCAAAAGTTTCAATGATAAGCTTACCGTCATCGGTATACTTATCTTCGAGCTTTTCAGCATAGTCGTCATCACCGCAGGCGGTAATGGTGAACAAAGAAATTACAGCTAAGAAAAGCGCCATAATTGAGTTAAGAATTTTTTTCATAACATTTTCTCCTTTAATTTTTTTATGTTAATTTAATTTTTAACTTTTTAATTACACTTAACCGACTTAAAAACTCGGTTTTCGTGACAAATACGAAGCAAATAAAGATTATGAATAAGCACTAGATGCAAGCGTGGCTTACGCAATAACTTTTTTGTGTCATTCTGGAGCGTTAGCGATAGAATCCCTACTCTCCACAGTCAAAGCAACCCTTTAAGACTCTATCATTTCCGCAAGCGAAAATTCCAGAGTGACAAAATATTGGAGTGTGCTTTTAGCGTACGTAACCGAAAGAAATATGAGTTTTCGTGACAAATACGAAGTGGGCGATGACAAAAAAGAATTTGAGAATAATCGTAGAGATAAAGCGTTTAGATGCGAGCAAGAGAAAAAAACTGCGGATTTAGCAAGGGATTGTACTTGCCGTACATGACCGAGGCTAAAACGTAAAGTTTTTGC
>JAZSMG010000113.1:0-2855 GCA_045535775.1 Christensenellaceae bacterium
GCAAAAACTTTACGTTTTAGCCTCGGTCATGTACGGCAAGTACAATCCCTTGCTAAATCCGCAGTTTTTTTCTCTTGCTCGCATCTAAACGCTTTATCTCTACGATTATTCTCAAATTCTTTTTTGTCATCGCCCACTTCGCTATTGTCACGAAAGATGCGCTTCATTCGGGTTACGTACGGCAAGTACGCGCCCATCAAGAAATAATCGTTATTCTTGCCAACTACTCGCATCTAGTGCTTATTTAACCATAGCCATTAGCTTTATAGGCAAACAAACTTTGTTTCTAGCTCGTATCTAGTGTTTATTTACAATAAACCCTATTTGCTTTGTTATTGTTACGAAAGATGCGCTTTATTCGGGTTACGTACGTTAGTTGCTAGCACCTTTATAAATGCTCCTTTCGTGTAACTAAGTTATAACTTAAAAAATCTTTTATCAAAAAAAGAAAAGTGCCCGCCCTTTTCAGTTAAAGGGTGGGCATTTCTAAAGATATAATGCAAAATATATAGCTAATGGGTTTTTCCGTATGCTTTTTGCTAAAGTCTTAAACAATTAAATATTTCTATTAAAACAAAATTAAGATTAAATCGTTAAAATGGCGGTTGAGCCATAATTTGGGGGATATTATGATATTAACGGTTTGCCCTAATCCAAGTATAGACTGTACTGTTGAATTAAACAGCTTGGAAATTGGCAGAATGAATAGAATAGAAAACAAAATTTTAACCTATTCCGGCAAAGCGCTAAACGTTGCAATAGGCATTTCGCGCTTGGGTGGTAGCTCCTTTGCTACGGGGTTTATGTTTTCTAAGGATGCAGGGCAGTTCTTGCACACGCTAGAGCGTGAAAAGGTAGAAAATAAATTCGTTCAAACGGACGGCAGAGTTCGTATGAACTATAAGATTATAGATAAAAGGTCTATGATGACCGAAATAAACGATAAAGGCGAATTCGTGCCGGAAGATAAACAGGAAGAGCTTATAGAGCTTGTTGGCGAATATGCTAAAAACGCTTCTATCGTGGTTATGAGCGGTTCTTTGCCTCAAGGTGTTAACGACGATTTTTATTATAAATTATGTAAAAAAATTCCGGAAGGGGTTAAAATAATAGTAGATTGCGAGGGCGAAAAATTACGCAAGGCGCTTTCTGCCGGCGTATATTTGGTAAAGCCAAACCTTGGCGAGCTTGAAGCAATTACGGGTAAGCAGTACATAAATAAAAGCCAAATGCTAGAAGGCGCAAAAAAGCTTATTGCTATGGGCGCTAAAAACGTGTTGCTTTCTCTTGGGCAAAGCGGTGCTATTTTAACGGACGGCGTTACCCATTTATATTGCAGAAGTGCAAACGTTGCAGTTAACTCTACCGTTGGCGCGGGTGACAGTATGATTGCCGCCGCAAGCATTATGATAGAGCAGGGTAAGAGTATGGAAGAGGTGCTTCGCGCAGCGGTAGCAGCGGGAACGGCATCCATTACAACCCCGGGAACGAACCTATTTTATAAGGATAAATATCAAGAAATTTACGGTAGAATTTACGTTGAAAGATTGCTCTAACTAGCCGATAATCGCGCTATAGGCAGACTATTTAATAATAAGAGGTTTGTAAAATTTGCGTTAAAAAACGCTTTAATATGCCGTTAACCGTGCTATAGGCGCACTTTTTAGGGAATTATACATATGGTAGATTTAAAAACAGTAAAAAATGATGAAGAAGTAAAAGCTCTTTTTAAGGTAATGAGCATGCAAATAGAAGCGCTTGGCTTTACCGAGCATAGCAACCGCCATTCTTCAATCGTGTCTAATTGGACGGGGGATATTCTATCTGCATTAGGTGCAGAAGAGCGCGTTGTAGAGCTTGGTATGATAGCCGGCTATCTTCACGATATAGGAAATGCGGTAAACCGCCATAGCCACGCGCAAACGGGGGCATTGCTTGCATATAATATTTTAACTAACTTAAAGATGGATTATCTTGAGGCTGCGGAGGTTATGATGGCTATTGGTAACCACGATGAGGGCGAAGGCTCACCCGTAAGCCAAATTTGTTCTGCGTTAATTATTGCAGATAAATCAGACGTGCATAAGAGTAGGGTAAGAAACGCCATACTTCAAGATTCTTCCGCTATGAATATTCACGATAAAATAAACTATGCGGCAGAAAAATCTTACGTGGAAGTACTTGGTAAAACGATAACCACGCACATAGAAATCAACACGGAAATAAGCCCGGTTGTGGACTATTTTGAAATTTATCACAACAGAATGCAAATGTGTCGCAGGGCGGCAAAGTTTATAGGTTGTGAATACTCGCTAGTAATAAACGGTGTTAAATTAATTTAATTAATAATTTAATAAAGAAAGATAAACGCTTGATGCACTTTAATGATGCGCAAGCGTTTTTATTTTTTGGCAAAAAGTGGAGCTATAAGTCGATTATCTGCAGTTTAACACTGCGTAGTAAACTTTTTTAGTTATTTGGGACGCTTCTTTCTTTGTTTTTAGGGTGTGAGTTGTTTTTTAACCGTCATTCTGGAACGAGCGAAGCGAAGTGATAGAGTCTCAAAAAATAAAACCGTTACTTTAGCGCAAGAGATTCTATCGCTTGGAAATTGGTTGAAAAAGCTGGACAAAAAAATTAAATACTGAATGACAGTTTTTGGGGTTGATGGGGAGAGTAAAATAAAGCAAAAGCAGTGAAAATATTTTTTTTGCAAAAAATTTTTGTTTTTTTGTGATTTTTCTGCCGTAAGTAGCAATGTATTACTAGTGCTTTAAAAAATGCAGTTTTTAATAGTTGTTAACAATTGGGAAGTAATTTGTGACTAACTCAATTGTGTAAAATTTTAATTTTAA
>JAZSMG010000139.1:0-2284 GCA_045535775.1 Christensenellaceae bacterium
TCACCCGAAATGAAGTCAACCGGTGAAGCCATAGGATACGATGATAAGCTAAACCGTGCGCTTTATAAAGGATTACAGGCAAGCGGTATGCATTTACAAAATTACGGAACGGTATTTGCTACCATATCAGATAAGGATAAAGAAGAGGCTTTACCTTTAATAAGAAGATTTTACAATTTAGGTTTTAACATTGAAGCAACTCAAGGCACTGCGCTATTCTTAAAGAAGAATGGAATAAGAACGCACGCTATGAAGAAAATTAGTGAGGGCAGCAACGAGCTTGTTGAAGCCTTAAGGCAGGGCCATATAGCGTATTTTATAAATACAAGTGATTTAAAGGATGATGATAATATGACAGATGGTCATATAATCCGTAAGCACGCAACAGAAAACAACGTTACAATATTTACTTCTTTAGATACTGTTAAAGTTCTATTAGACGTTCTTGAAGAAACAACGTTGTGTATTTCTACAATAGATTCTTAACGGTGAAAAATGAAACAGGGAATATTTACTATAACAGAAAACGTTAATTTAACGGCTGATATTATGCAAATGAAGCTTAGCGGTGATACTTCCGATATAATCAATCCAGGGCAATTTGTAAATATTAAAATAGAAGGATTGTTTTTAAGGCGACCTATATCTGTTTGCGACGTAGAAGAAGGTGTTCTTACACTTATATATAGAATAGTAGGTGAAGGAACGCTTGTATTAAGTAAAATGAAAGAGGGTAACAAACTTGATATTCTAACGGGATTGGGCAACGGCTATGACTTAACCCTTTCAGGTGATCAACCCTTGCTTATCGGTGGAGGTGTTGGAGTACCACCACTATATATGCTTGCTAAACGGCTTATTAGCCAAGGTAAAAAAGTAAATCTTATAATGGGCTTTCGCTCTAAAGAAGAGGTGTTTTATAAGGAAGAATTTGAAAAACTTGGCGCTAGCGTAACGGTTTGTACGGCTGACGGTAGTGAGGGAATAAAGGGATTCGTTACCGACGCTTTACCGCTTATCGGTAAATATACTCACGTTTATACCTGCGGACCGGAACCTATGCTTAAGGCTGTATATAACGGCACAAACACTTCAGGGCAATATAGCTTTGAAGAGCGCATGGGGTGTGGATTTGGTGCTTGTATGGGATGTAGCTGTAAAACTCTTTACGGTAATAAACGCATATGCAAGGATGGACCTGTTCTTATTAAGGAGGAAATCAAATGGGAAGCTTAAAGGTTAATCTTTGCGGAATAGAAATAGACAACCCCATAATCCCCGCAAGTGGAACTTTTGGTTACGGTTATGAGTTCAACGAGTTATATGATATAAACATATTGGGAACTTTTTCTTTTAAAGGTACTACTTTAGAAGCAAGATTTGGTAATCCCACACCCCGAATTGCTGAATGTAAATCGGGTATGATTAATGCAGTGGGGCTTCAAAACCCCGGTGTTAATAGAGTGATTTCAGAAGAATTACCGCGTTTAAAAGAATGCTTTTTTAAGCCTGTAATGGCAAATATTAGCGGTTTTTCTATTGATGAATATGTTCAAACCTGCGATTTGCTTGATAAATGCGATCAGGTAGGTTGGTTAGAAGTAAATATTTCTTGCCCTAACGTTCACGGTGGCGGAATGGCATTCGGTACAAGTGCAGAAATGGCCGGTAAGGTTACCGCAGCGGTAAAGCAAGTAACCACTAAGCCTGTTATTATTAAGCTAAGCCCAAACGTTACGGATATAGTTTCCATAGCGAAGGCTTGTGAGGATGCGGGGGCAGATGGAATTAGCCTAATAAATACAATGCTTGGTATGCGTATAGACTTAAAGAGTAAGCGCCCGGTTGTAGCAAACAAGATGGGCGGTTATTCCGGTGATGGTATTTTCCCAGTGGCTTTAAGAATGGTATATCAGGTTGCAAACGCAGTTAAAATTCCTGTTATTGGAATGGGTGGAATTTCTAGAGTAGAGGACGTGCTAGAAATGATGTACGCAGGAGCAACTGCTGTTCAAATAGGCGCGGCAAACCTTGTGAATCCATACGTTTGTAAGCAAATAATAGAAGAGCTTCCGGTCGTTATGGAAAAATACGGAATTAAAAATATTAAAGATATAATAGGAGTGGTGAAGTAATGGCAAAAGACGTAATAATAGCATGCGATTTTAACAGTGCGCAAAAAACATTTGAATTTTTAGATAAATTTACTTCAGTAAAACCCTTTTTAAAGATTGGTATGGAACTTTATTATGCAGAAGGTCGTTCAATTGTAAAGGAAATTAAG
>JAZSMG010000237.1:0-1912 GCA_045535775.1 Christensenellaceae bacterium
ACGCATCATGAATTGGCTTCGCCATGAATTCTCGCTTCGCTCCATGAATTGAATTGCAACCAATGTGCCGTAAGGCACAATTCATGCCGCAGGCAATTCATGAAAGCTTGTCTTTCAATTCACGCAACCGTAAGGTTGCAATTCATTGCGTGTTCTCCGTTAAGGATAACACGCATTTGGTGGTCTTTTTGTTAGTTAATCGACTTATAGAGGGGGTTTTACAGTTTTTCTATTGCTTTTACCAATGCGTTAACGCTATCTTCAGTCGTTGCCCAAGAGGTGCATATTCTTGCATAGGCAAAACCCTCTTTAAAGGTTGCACCGCCAAAGTCAAAATGCGCTTGAAGCTCTTGGTATTGCTCTTTTGTAAAAATTGCAAAGGTCTGCGTATCGCAAGAATCAATTTCTAATTTAATGCCTTTATTCTTTAACGCCATTCTAATTTTATCTGCCTTTTCTATTGCGGACTCACAGTATTTTTGATAGTTATCATTTTCAAACAAGCCTTCAAACTGAATGCCCATTAAAAAGCCCTTAGCCATTAGCGCGCCGTTTTGCTTTAAGATATATCTAAAGTCCGCCTTTAAACTATCGTTATTTATAATTAGAGCCTCGCCAAGAAGTGCACCCGCTTTAGTTCCGCCAATATACATTACGTCGCAAAGTTCGTTCATATTGGCAAGTGTGCAATCGTTGTTTTTTGCATAAAGTGAAGTTAACATTCTTGCTCCGTCTATAAAAAACAGTAGGCCGTGCTTTTTGCAAACCGCACTTATTTCTTGTAATTCATTTAAAGAATAAATCGTTCCAAGTTCTGTTGACTGTGATACGTAAACCATGCCCGGTTTTACTGTATGCTCGCGTGAAAGTCCGCCTATATGCTCGTTAACAATGCTTTCGATTTGACTGGGAAGGATTTTACCGTTGTGATTTTTAACGGTTAAAACCTTTCTTCCGCCGTGCTCTATAGCACCTGTTTCGTGCGTGGCAATATGCGCGGTATCCGCACCAACTACCCCTTCGTAGCTTTTTAAAAAGGCATTTATAACGATTTTATTGGCAAGCGTTCCGCCAGATATAAAATGCACTTCTGCCTTAGGTGCGTTTACCGCTTGTTTGATAAGAGCCTTTGCATTTTCGCAAATAGCATCCACCCCATACCCGGGATTTGCACAATAATTATATTTTTGAAGCTTTTCTAATATTTCGGGTATGCAACCCTCTTGATAATCGTTTACAAAAGAAATCAAAATTATTACCTCTATTATTATTTACGAAAAGATTATATCAAATTATGCAAACATTTACAAGTGAATATCCTTGCAAATAAAAATTAGATAATAAATCACTCTAGTAGGCATAAATATCACCTTTAGCAATAAGATTAGTTTACATTTTAATCTTATTATAGTATAATAACCTACGTACAGTTTTGTAAACATTTACAAAATCCATAAAAAGAAGGTGTTTTTATGAGCAGAAAAAAACAAAAATTTGCATTAGTTTGCAAAAAAATTTTCACCGTTGGATGCATTTGTGCATATCTTGGTTTAACTTTAATCTTGTGCTTACAAGCATTAAAGCCGGGCAACGAATCGGCGGACATAAGTAATAACGTTGGCAATAAAATTGACCAAATCGTAACCGATATTTCTAAGCCTACGGCGGAAACGGTTGCAGTTACTTCAGTAGAAATTACCGGCATTAAGGTTGATGGCACAGTTTTAAGCGACTTTCCCGTTGAACTTCCCATTGGCACGTCTTCTGCCCTTGTAACAAAAGTTTTACCCAATAATGCAAGCAACCCATCACTAACCTACTCTTCTTCGAATGAAAGCGTTGCAAAAGCACATCCGGACGGGCGAATTGAAGCAATTGCGCTTGGCGATGCAAAAATTACTGTAACCTCAAA
>JAZSMG010000002.1:0-5499 GCA_045535775.1 Christensenellaceae bacterium
TATTTTTCTTAAAAACGCTTTAATTTTGATTGACTAATTTCATTATAAATTATATAATAACAAAGTGCAAAAATATTATTAAATGATATGATGCACGCATTGTGCGTTAATTAGCCTATTTACCTTATGTAAATAAGTAGCGCACAGGTTAATAAGTTACTATTATTTAGAATGCTTTTAAAAAAAGCAGGAGGCAAGAATGAGCAAGAAAAAATCAATTGTACTCATTACCCTTATGAGTGTTGTGATTGCTATTCTAGGTGTTATGTGTTTTGCTAGTTTCCACGTTGGAAGCAGTATTTACAAATATAACTCTATCGTTAGCATCATTCGCCAGGGTATTGATCTATCAGGCGGTTACTACGTTGTTTTAGAACCCGAAAGCACAGACGGTAAGGCATCAGATGCTGAACTTTTGGAAAAGGCTAAGGAAATTATCAGAACCAGATTGGATGATAAGGGCTATACCGAAGCTATTATCAACACGCAAGACGGTAACAAGATTCGTGTTGAAATTCCTCAAGTAGACGATGACGGTGAAGTGTTAGAAATTATCGGTCAAACCGGCGAGCTTACCTTTAAGGACGGTTCAGGCAACGTTTGGTTAAGCGGTCAAGATCACATCAAGGGTGCATACGCTGCAAACAATACTCAAGACGGCGGTTACATGGTAGTTTTAGAATTCACCGATCAAGGTGCATCTCGCTTTGCAGACGCTACTAACACTATCAAAGATATGTCTGACAATAAGCTTTACATTTGGCTTGGCGATTCAAACATCTCTGCACCTACCGTTAACGAACAAATCGTTTATAATACCGCGCAGATTACCGGTAACTTCACCTATGAAGAAGCAATGAACATCGCTTCAATTATTGATAGCGGTAAGCTTCCCATTCAATACAAGGTTACCGAAGCTCGTAGCATAAGCTCTAAGCTTGGTTCTTCTGCAGGTCTTACCAGTATTATTATGGCGGCAATCGGTTTAGCAATTATATTCGTTATAATGCTTATCCGTTACAGAGGTTTAGGTCTTGCTGCATGCATTTCTTTAATCTGCTACTGCTTACTTTATATCGTATTCCTTGCTATTATTCCCAGTGTTCAGCTTACTCTTCCCGGTATTGCAGGTATTCTTCTTGCTATCGGTATGGCAGTTGACGCATCTATCGTTATCTTTGAAAGAGTTAGGGAAGAATATGCACTTGGCAAAACGGCAGAGGCTGCAGTTGCTCACGGCTATAAGCGTGCAACCGTTACCGTATTAGACTCTAACGTTACCACTATTTTTGCAGCAATCATCTTATGGCTTGTTTGCCCCGGTACTATCAAGGGTTTTGCAATTACTCTTCTTATTGGTATCGTTCTTTCATTATTTACTTCTATCCTTCTTTCAAGATGGATTCTTAAGGTTATTAATCCCTTAGTAGAAGATGATGAAAAATTCCTCAATCTTAAAAGAGAAGGAGGTAACAACTAATGTCTAAGTTAATGAAGAAAGATTTTAATATCGTTCAAAAATTCCCCTTACTTATTTTTATCAGCCTTATGATCATAATGACCGGTGTTGTTTTCCTTCTTGGTGAAGGTCTTAATCTTGGTATTGACTATGAGGGCGGTGCTAAAGTAGAAATTGAACTAATGGATGAAATTGCTGATAAAGATGCTTTTGAAGAACACTTTACCTCTTTCATGAAAGGTCAAGGCTACACCGTTGTTGATAAAATGATGGAATCCCCTCTTAACGAAGGTGGTATCAGCTACGAATTCAGACTTGCTTATGAATATGATGGCGCAAAGGTAGAAAAGGATGCTCAAGAAGCTTTTATTAAAAGATTAAACAATGATTTTAAGAACGGTTTAACTGAAGAGGTAGAAGCTTATCTTTCTACCGTTAACAGCATTAACCTCTTTGATGAAGAAGGTATTAACGTTGCAGTTATCGGCGAAAGCTCATCTAAGTCTTTATTAAACAGAACCTTTATTGCTCTTGCTCTTGCTTTAGTTGCAATCTTGGTTTACGTTATGATTAGATTCACCGTATCAAGCGGTTTAGCATCAATTTGCGGTCTTGCTCACGACGTATTAATTACAGTTTCATTAACTGCAATCTTCGGTAAGTATTTGCCCGTTAACATGACCTTTATTGCTGCAATTATCACTATCATCGGTTACTCAATCAACTCTTCAATCGTTATTTTCGATAAGATAAGAGAATGTCAAAAATCAGCTGCTTTTGCTTATGCTAGCGATGAAGAAATTGCTAACTATGCTATTAAGCATTCATTAGTTAAAATTCTTTTATCAATTCTAACCACGCTAATCATGGTTGTAGCATTAGTTCTATTCAGTGTATCAACCATTCAAGAATTCATTCTTCCCATTATCTTTGGTCTTTTAGCAGGTACTTTCTCTGCACTTTGCTTAAACCCCTCTTTATGGGTTTTATTCAGAAAGGTTGGCGCAAAGATAAAAAGCAAAAAAGCATAATAACATTTGATACGTGGCGGGTGGGAAATTTTTCCACCCGCTTTGACTTTATTTTTTCTTTCCTTATTATATATAATAGCAATGCTTGTTTATAAATAAGGCTAACTGTATAAAATTGATTATACGGCATAAATTATTGTTTTTATTTACGAACTAATTCACTATTTATAGGTTATTAAATTTTTTTGGAGCGGATATAATAATGATAGTTTTTCAAAACGATTATACTACCGAACAACTTAATATTATTTCTGCTTTAGCAAAAAGGTTTGGTATATCACAAAAATTGGCTAAAATCATTTTTTCTCGCGGGATAGATACCGAAGAAAAGATGCAGAAATATTTACACCCCGGCAAACATAATTTCCTTAACCCATTACTTTTAAAAGGAGTTAATGAAGCTGTTGAAAGAATAACCTTCGCGCGCGAAAACGGCGAGCGTATATTGGTTTTTGGGGACTACGATGCAGACGGTATTTGCGCAACGACCGTTCTTGCTAATTGCTTAAGGGATTTTGGTATTAGAAAGATATTTACTGTTATTCCGGAGCGCTCTCAAGGCTACGGCTTAACGCACGATTTAGTGGAAAAAATGCTTGAAGAATGCGAGCCTGATTTGGTTATCACTGTAGACTGCGGTATAAGCTGTAAGGAAGAGGTTGCGTTTATAGAGGACGTTGGGGTAGACGTAATCGTTACCGACCACCACGAAATTCCCGATGAAATTCCGGACTGTACTGTTATTAACTGCAAGTTAAGGAATCAAGATTATCCCTTCGATGCGCTTTGCGGTGCGGGGGTTGCTTATAAATTGGGTTACGCTCTTATAGGTAGCAGAGCAAACGAGTATTTAGATCTAGTTGCTATTGCCACTATTGCAGACAGCATGCCTTTATTAGATGAAAACAGGGATATTGTTTTTGAAGGATTAAAGCTCATTAAGAACTTAAAAAATCCTGCAATTGCTAAGCTTATAGAAATTAGTGGACTAAAAGATATAAATTCAACCGGTTTAGCTTACACTGTTGCGCCCAGAATTAACGCTGCGGGAAGAATGGGTAATGCTAACTGCGCGCTATCTTTGCTTTTAGAAAGCGATTTAAAAGAAATTGTAAATTACTGCAATAAGCTTAACGACTATAACGTTCAACGCCAAAACGAATGCGATAAACTGTTAAAAAGTGCAAAAGCTAAAATAGAAGAGGAAGGTCTTGGCGAAAAGGTTATAGTTCTTCACGATGATGGGTGGAATGGCGGTTTAGTCGGCATAGTTGCGGCAAAGCTAGTAGAAGAGTTTTCTAGACCCGTAGTATTATTTACTAAAACAGATAAATATTACCACGGCTCTGCAAGAAGTATAGAAAGTATAAACATCTTTCAGGCAGTTAACGCTTGCAAGCATTTATTAGTTGAATTCGGTGGACACGCTCAAGCAGCCGGTATAACGGTAAGCGAACAAAATCTTCCTCAATTTGCTAAAGAACTTGCAAAATATATAGATGAAAATTACACCTCTGATTATTTTGTGTCATCATTAGAGGTAGAAGATATCATAAATGAAAAATTTACGGTTGATTTTGCAAAGGAACTTGCTTTGTTAGAGCCATTTGGCACAGGCAACCGTAAACCTCTTTTCTGCGTTAAGGCAGAAAACGTTAACGCTTCACCCTTAAAGCCCGGTTCACCTCACTTAGGCTTTAGAACGGAATATATTGATCTTTTATATTTTAACGGTGCAAAGGATTTAGAAATTATCAATTCACCGGCAGAAAAACATATAGTGTTTGAGCCCAACGTTTCAGTGTTTAACGGAAGGGAATCTTTAAAGGGGTACGTTAGAAATTTTGAATATAAAATTGTTAACGGCGAAAGGCTTTCATTGGACTGTTTTAAAAATTATTTGCTTAGTGTTTTTAATAACGGTCAATATGATAAAACACTTGATAACGCGCTTATAGAGCAACTTATTCAAAAATATCGCAATGACGGAACTGTGATTTTTGCCGTTAACGACGTTAATAACTTGCGCCAATATAAGCTTGGTAAAATGAAATGTAGTTTGTATTATCCTCAGGGTAAAACCGTGGAGGCAGAACTTGTTATTGGGCTTAAGGATTGCGATGCGAGTACAATAGAAAAGGTAATTTATTTAGATATTCCCTTTGGTAATATTGCAAGAGTAGGTGGCTGTAAAAACTATGCTGTTGCAAACTGTAAGGCTTTTAACGGCATTCAGCTTTCAACCGAAAAGTCAATTTTTGCAGAGGTATTCAAAATTTTAAAGCTTAACCGTTTTTACGGTAAAAGCAGTGTGGACGTTGCTCTTGGAATAGTTAACGATAACATTTCACAGCACCAAATAATATTCTGTTTAGAGGTCTTTTTAGAACTTGGTATTTTCTCTTTTGCGCAAGGCTCGCTGCAGCTTAACAGTAGGGTGAGAAGTGAGTTAACCTCTTCTAAAATTTATTGCGCCGTAAGAGATAAAAATTTATAAAAGCCCGCCTATAAGGCGATTAACAACGATATTTTTAAAAAAAGAGACGTATAATATGTTAGAAATTCTTGAAAAAATTTCAAATATATATAAAAAGGAAGATGCAGAGGTACTGGTAAAATCCTACTACTACGCTCGCGATGCGCACAAAGGTCAAAAGCGCGCTTCGGGTGAGGAATATTTTACGCATCCTTATGCCGTTGCGGAAATTTTGATTTCGCTAGGTATGGATTACACCACGGTTGCCGCTGCCTTTTTGCATGACGTAATAGAAGATACTCCCGCCACCGAAGATGATATTTGCAGGGAGTTTGGTGAGGAAATTTTAACTCTTGTTACAGGTGTTACTAAGCTTGATAAAATCGAATTTAAGTCACACGAGGAAGAGCAAGCAGAAAACTTTAACAAGATTTTCGTTTCCATGGCAAAGGATATTCGTGTAATAATTATTAAACTTGCGGATAGATTGCACAACATGCGTTCACTCAACTTCCTTTCTAAGGAGCGTCAGC
>JAZSMG010000200.1:0-3049 GCA_045535775.1 Christensenellaceae bacterium
ATATAGGTCGATTATCGGCACTTTCAAATAAGAAGTAAAATATTATTACCTACTGTTATACCGGTGAAGTTCCCGTTAAAATTAACTTAGAAATTCTTTTTTCTACCTCTTCTAAGGGAATCCTTTTACCATCCGTAAACCAAACGTAATACATTTCAAACACACCGGAAATTATGTATGCTATAACGTATTTAACAGTTTCATCCACTTTTTCTACACTTTGCAAATAGGTTTGATAGAACTTTTCACAAATACTGTTTTTTAGCTTGCGAACTAATTCGTTAGAGGATTTTGAAAATATTAAATACTCTGCAATATAGTTATTACTTAGCACCATATTGGAAAAGCTCGAAATAACAGGGCGAGGGTTAGTGGTCATCATAGAGTAAGGATATTTTTCAAAAACACCATCTATAAAATCACTAATATCGTTGTTAATATCATCTAATATATTACCAACGCTTTTATAATGAGTGTAAAAAGAGTTTCTGTTTATACCTGCACTATTGGTAATTTCTGTAATATTGATTTCTGAAACCTCTTTACTTTTTAGTAATTTGAAGAAAGCGAGCTTTATTGCTTTTCTTGTTTTTACACTTCTTTTGTCCGTTTTAAATTGCACTTTTTCACCTCTTGCCTAATAACTATAACATATTTACTTAAAAAATGCAAAAAATATTAAGCAATTGTTGATTTTTTTTGCAAAAACACTTCACATTTTTTATTTTTTTTGGTATTATATTAGTGTAATCTTTAAAAGGAGAAAAAATTAAAATGAGCAACAATTCTATTACTGCAAGTTATGATTCACTTCCCTTACTTTTAAGAATCATTATCCAACTTATCGGTGGCGCTATCGTTGGCGGTATTTACCGTATCGTTAAATTCTTAGAAACCAAAAACGTTGTTACCTTAGTTGTTGGTCTTTTAGCAACCTTTACCGGTATTGGTAACCTTATTGCTTGGATTGTGGATCTTATTACCTTAATCATTAACGGTAAGTACACTGTTTTTGCTGACTAATTGGTAAAAAAAATTGCGCGCTTTATTAAAGCGCCTTTTTTTTATACTTTTTAACTTTTTTTAGCCAAAAGTATTGCTATTTTTCTTTTTATTTGGTATAATACTGTGCGTATTTATTTTATTTTTTAAACTTTTATTCGATATTATTAAAAGTATTAAGATATAAATTATACCTTTTACTATTTTTACTTGATTAGGTGCTATTATGTGCAAAATTTGTTTTGATAACGATAAATACGTTACCTTACAATCACAAAAAATTAAAGATAGAATTTCCCAATACGGTAAGCTGTATATGGAATTTGGCGGAAAACTATTTGACGATTACCATGCTTCACGCGTGTTGCCCGGCTTTATGCCAGACACCAAGCTTAAAATGCTTTTACAGCTTAAAGATGATGCAGAATTAATTATTGTTATTTCCGCACAGGATATTTTAAAAAATAAGGTGCGTGGCGATCTTGGAATTTCTTACGATCAAGACGTTTTAAGACTTATTGACGCTTTTAATAGCGTTGGGCTTGCAGTAAATAGCGTTGTGGTTTCTCAATACAATTACGAACAGGACGTTGACACCTTCATTGAGCACCTTAAAAAGCTTGAAATTAAGGTCTATAAGCACTATAAAATTAAGGGTTACCCTTCTAATATTGAGCATATTGCAAGCGAAGAGGGGTTTGGTAAAAACGAATACGTAAAAACCACAAAGAGCTTGGTTGTAGTTACAGCGCCCGGCCCCGGAAGTGGAAAAATGTCTACCTGCTTAAGTCAACTTTACCACGAAAATAAGCGCGGAATTAAGGCGGGTTATGCTAAATTTGAAACCTTCCCCATTTGGAACTTGCCCTTAAAGCACCCTCTTAATATTGCATATGAAGCGGCTACGGCGGATTTAAACGACGTTAATATGATAGACCCATTCCATTTAGAGCATTACGGGACTTTAGCAGTAAATTACAACCGAGACGTTGAAGTTTTCCCCGTTTTTGATGCGTTATTTAAGAAAATTTGGGGAGAATCACCCTATAAATCACCTACTGATATGGGTGTTAATATGATTGGTTACTGCATTACAGACCAAGATGAAGCTATTAAAGCGGCAGAACAGGAAATAATTAGAAGATATTACAGCGCAAAATGCAAATACGTTACCAATGCAGAAGATAATGAAAATGAAATTTATAAGATAGAATTACTTCTTAAGCAAGCTAACGTTACAATGGATAAACGCCCCGTTATTGCAGCAGCATTAAAAAAAGCGGAAGAAACCGGCACCCCTTCAACGGCAATTGAACTAAGCGACGGTAGAATTATAACCGGTAAAACCTCTTCTCTTTTAGGCGCATCTGCGGCAATGCTTTTAAATGCCTTAAAGGCGTTAGCAGGAATACCGGATAATCAAGCGCTAATTTCCCCTGCTATTATTGAGCCTTTGCAGGATTTAAAGCTTAACCATTTGGGAAATAGCAATCCTAGACTTCATACGGATGAAATTTTGGTTGCTCTTGCTATTTGTGCGGTAACTTCACCAACGGCTCAGCTTGCATTAAGTCAGCTTGAAAAATTAAAAGACTGCGAAATGCACACTTCCGTACTACTTGCCAACGTAGACTATATTACGTTAAAAAGATTAGGTATAAGACTTTCTAGTGAACCAAGATATTACACTAAGAAATTATACCATCCTAAATAAGAAAATATTAGTTAATCGACCTATAGAGGCACTTATTAAAAAAAATTAAGCAGGCTAAAAAGCCTGCTTTTTTATATTTTAATATTTTTAGATTCTATCGTAAACGCTTACGAATGACAAAAAAATGGAACTACAATAAAAAGAGATTCTAACGCTAACGCTCCAGAATGACTTATATACTTTACTTTATTACCCACCCAAATGCACTAAATAATAAAATTACTTTACAATAATTACTAATAGTAAAACAAAAAACGAACGTTTAACAAAGCGTTCGTTTTTTTAATGGAAGCGGCAACTACCTATCCTCCCAGGCCGTGTCCAGCCAAGTAC
>JAZSMG010000077.1:0-21254 GCA_045535775.1 Christensenellaceae bacterium
AAGAATATTTGATTTTATTAAATTTAAAAGCGCGCAAATTCATTGATATACCAAAACATTGTTTTGTTTTCGAATCAAAATTCAAATAAATATTCCTATTATCGCAAAAATACAACTTTCTATCACTTGATACTGAATGATAAACCAACTTGTCATTAATTAAATATTTTCCACCAAGTAATTCATTGTCCCCATTTTTTATTTCAAATCTTTTAATGCCTTTACTCAATTTTTCTTTTAGCCAATCAGCTGCCACTTTTGCTTTTTTTGCATAACTAGCATTTGTTTTAAATTCCTTAACATATTTAATTCCATCAAAAATACTTCCTAAATAGGCTGCATCATATATGTAAATTAAAATATCATCCTCCGTAGTTAAAGATAAGTTAATTGATGTTTCGCCATTTGTATAATTTATACTTATCTTTCCAAATCTCGTTTTGTCTGTAACTTTATAATTAAACTCATCAATTAAAAACTTAAAATATTTCTTCAATATAAAATATATCATTTGATTTCACCTTATAACAACCATATACTAAAATTTAATAATTAAATATCTAATTCACATTCAATTCTATCAATAGTAATGGATACAATATCTCCTTCTTCAAAATCACTTATACCATCTGGATAGAAATATTCTAAAGATATAATGAAATCGAACACTTTAATCAAAGAATTCTTTTTATTCAAAATAGTTCCAACTATTTCATATTGAAAACCATATTTTTCTGTTTTGACAATTTTATGACAGTAACTTGTTTTTTGCTTTTTTAATAATAAATCCTCATAGCAAAACGCATATAGAATTTTTACTTTCATACCGATTTGGGGCTCAAGATTGTTAGGGAGTGGCACTGAATTACACATACACCTTATTTCTCTATTACCATCTGTTACCATATACTCCGCATAATTATAATTATATTCTAAAATATGTCTTATTTCCATCAAATCACCTTCTAATTTATTATAACAAGCCCAATGCAATAGCTGCTGTTTTAGTAAAAGTTCTTATCCCAAATGTAGTTATTAAGTTGCCCCCTTGCGCAACCCCCGTAAATAAATATTTACCTGATTGATACAACAAAGAATATGCATTTTTTTGAGCAAGATACACACCATTCTTAATAACATTTTTTGCCCCTTTTGTATACTGAATAACATTTTTATACCCCATATTAACACCATGTTTATTAAAATGTTTAATCATCTCTTCTTTTCCGCCATACCATGAATTGGCCGCACTAGTATATTGAATCGATCCAACCGCAGCACCAATTAGTGCGCCAGCAAATGCTAATGCTCCAAAGCCAATTCCAGCACCTGTTAAAACTCCTTCAACCGACCAATCGGTTAACGCACCTCCAACAATAGCACCACCAACGATACCCACACCTGCACCGATTAACGTCCCAATCGCTGCACTATGAAGGGCGGCGCCCGCCATCGTAGTTGCCATAAATGCCCATCCAGTACCTGCCGTTAATACGGTTATTGCTCCTGCAACAAGTGCAACCCCTAAAATAGTTAATCCTATAGCTAAACCTTGTAGCCATTTAGGTGCATGCCCAGTTGGGTCGGTGTACATTATTGGGTTATTTAAACAATAAGCATATAGGTTTAAGCCACCGAAGGTTTCGGGGGCTAAGTATTCATAAGAGTCCGGACTGATAAAGCGACCAATTGTGGGATCATACCAACGGGTTTGTAAATAGTACATTTGAAGCTCTTCACACCAGTAATATCCGCGATATCTAAATGGGTTTATATTACCAATAAAGTCAATGGAAGTATTTACCTCATCGTTTTGATCGTATACAGTGCAATTACCCCAAGCATCATACTTATATTTTGCCACGCAATTTGAACCTTGATAAATTTCTGTTACGTCACCAAAGATGTTTTTGCGGAAGGTGTAAAACCCATCATCAAAATCTAAGCTCATATTATTACGCCAGTAAAATCCTGCTACACCTTGTTGATTATATACGTAAAACATTTCGCATAATTGGGGGTTTTCATAAACAATTTGACCGCTTGCATGGCGCAATGTTCGACCGTAAGCGCCTTTTTTTATGTCTTTTATCTGCCCATTTAAGTCATAATAAATTTCATATATTCCGCTTGAACTTGTAACTAATGATAACTGCTTGCCTTTCCAATTAAAGGTTTTCCCACCAAATGAGGTTACATTTCCCGCACGGTCATAGCTTACAGCGCTACCGTTATTAGTTATTAACCTATTATTACTATCATAGGTAAAAGTTTTAGTAGCCGTAGCCGCGCCTAAAGTAGCGGTTGTATAAGCATATTCCTTTTTAACAGTTAGGTTACCGTGAATATCGTATTCATAAGTAAATGATTGTTGTAAATCCGCGTTATTTTCACGGGTTAAGCGGTTTAAATTATCATATACGTAGGTATTCCCACCGTACTGAGTAATGTTTCCGTTTGCATCATAAACTACAGTTTCAGTTTCAGATAAAGTTTCCGTTCCGGCATTAATATTATACGTTGTTACCGTTTGAATATATCCAGTAGTGCCGTCCGGTGTTGTTACAATCTGAAAGCCACCGGGTATTATCGTGCCACCGGGAGATATTATGGGCGGAAGAGGAACCCTTTCTTTATACTCTTTTGGATAGTATTCATACGTTACCTTATACCCATTATTAGCATCGTCTTTTACAGTCGTTGAGGTTGGGCGGTTTAAACCGTCTTTTGCATATAACGTTGTTAATTTATTATAATAAATATCCGTTTCTTCTTGCTCAAGAGCATTATCAAAATCACTTGAATATTGCAAAGTTCTATTATTGTTTACAAAACTATTACTTGTACTAATTCCTGTATGAATGTGAATTGGTCTATTTTGATTATCACACGTTGCATCAGAAGTAGTACCTTGATCAATCGTTCCCGATAACCTTCCTAATGCATCGTAATTATATATTATATTATATACGTTTAAAGATGTCTTGTCAACTACTTTGCGTAATTTGCTATTTGCTGATGGTTTTAGTGAACTATCACTTGGACTTGTTACGTCATCAGAAACAGGCTCATCACTATAAATAAAATAAATTACATCTTCCCAATTTTCACCGTTTAAAACTGATATTTTATAAACATGCCCATATTTATTAAAATAACGACGTTCTTTTTTATCTGTTGTACCATAAATAATTTCAGTATACCCTGCACCACTTACGTCTTCATATACCGTGTTAACGTTATACAATGATGCTTCGTTATTAAACACTCTATTTACGTTATTAAACTTGTCATATGCAAACGTAATATCAGCATTATAACTATCAACCCAAATTGGAAGACCATTCTTTTCAGATAATACTCTATTGCCTAAATTTTCACCATTTAAGGTTGTTTGCATGATTGTATAATCTTTTGCACCTTCTTCATGAGTATAATTAATTACTTGTCCTTTAGGCGTTGTTACTTTAATTAACTTGCCGTCTGCATCATAATTATATGAAGTAGTAAAAGTTGAAATTTCCCTGTATTCCTTTTCACTTGCAAGCTGATCGCCGTTTGTATAAGTGTAATTTTGAGTTATATACTTGCTTGTATCACTTGATGGATAAACCTTTTTTTGAGTGCAATTGCCATAATCATCATAGCTATAAGCGGTTATAATATCGTTTGCGTCCTGCTGAGTAACCGGTCTAAAATAACTATCTAGTTTAGTAAAGGTTGTAACGCTACTATCTAATAAAGTTGTTTCTGTTACCGATTTTAAATATGAGTTATCTTTTATAGCGTAGCTAATTGAAGCGCTATTGAGCCCTTTTTGATATATTGCGTATTTAAAATCCGTTAATTGCTTTTTACTTCCGCTTCCGTCTGTTCTAAATAAATACTCCAAGGTACTTAACGTACAACCTGCTAGCGCATTTTTACCATCGTTATACCAAGCGGTAAATGAAGAAGAGTTTTTAAAATAACTAATTAAGGTTAGCATATAATCGCGGTAAGTAAACTCTACGTTTTCTATTGGCGTTTCATTAAAGTAAATATTACACTTTTTAGGCTCGTACCAATTAATTCCTGCTAACGTGCATACTTCAGCATTAAGCGATTCATCAATATTGTTTTCACTGATTACTTCTTTTTGCTCTGTTCCTGTAAAAGGATAAAGTGCAACTTCTGCAGTTATTGAATTACTGCTAAAATTCATTATACTAGCTTTAAGCTTTACAGATCCCCCTGCAGGTAATGAAACTACTGTGCTTTTAAAGATTTTGTCACTATCAACAAAATTTATTGTATGACTTATATTGTCGTTTACAACTAAATCAACCTTAGATAAATCACTTCTAACGGTTCCGTCATCTGCAGTGTTAGAGCTTACTATTTTTGCAACAAGTAATGCTTTTGTGGGGTTACTTAACGGCACACTTATTTCATCACTCTCCTTTATTTCTGAAGCATTAACTTGCATATTTGCCCCTGATTTTTTAAACTCAAAAACAGGATCTTGCGTTAAAATTACTTCACAGCCACTAAACACTTTTGCATTTGCAAACGTGTGGGTGGTAAAGAAGGTGTTTACTTTATTTAATACCGCTTGATCTTGAGAGTAAGCGTGCGGTAAACTAAAAATTAACTCACCGTTTTGCGCAAAATAATAATACGTTCTTTGAGTTAATTGCACGTTGTTTTCGGTATAAACAACGCTTTGTACCATTTTTTTGCTTTCATTGTTTTCATATTCTACAATACAAACGTTTTGCCTTAATTGTCTGCTTTCACCAACACCTTTATAATTACTTATCTGATATACTTTTGGGCTATTAACGTAAATCATCTCTACGCTTTCTTGCTCTACCCCGTTAGTTATACCGTACAATCCCCAATTCGTGCTATAGTCAAATTCAATATTTTGTAAGCTTTTGCAATCTTTAATTCTTGCTAATTGACTGCTATCACTAACACCAAAATATAATTCCGCAATCGTTTGCGTTTGTTCTAAATCCGTTCTGGTGAGCGTTACTTTTTCTAAATCATAAGTAAAAGTAAACACTCTTCCTGCGCCGTCAGTCACGGTTGAAATACGAAATGAATCGTCATAAGTAATTAGTGTTTCAGAGGCGGTTGCGCCTTTTTTTTCTGTTATTTTAATTAAATCACCGCGACTACTAAAATGTAATTTTACGTTTTTACCATCCGTTATAACGATTTCATTGATTATTCCAGATTCCCTGATTTCGCTTAGTAACATTCCCGTTTGACCGGTTGAATCATAATAATTATAGCTTGAGTTTTGACATTTAGCAAATACGTGAAGCATAAAATCTGCATCGTAATAGTAATATTTATCGTTTTGCTTTCTTACGTACTGTTGATAATTAAACTTCCAGCCCTTAAACGGTAATTTGCCTGCCGTATTAGTTAATTCTTGGTTGCCAAAAATTTCCGTATCATCTTTAAAGTTAGGGTTATAGGTTAGCGCTAAATTAAAGGGCAATCTATTACCCGACACACCGTGAACAAATTGGTTTACGTATAACTTACCGGTACGCAGGTTTACACGCTGAACATTACGGCTTCCACACGGATTTTCAACGTATTTATCTTTTTCTAAATAGTAATTTTCGGGTAAGTCAAAAACTGTCGGCTCTGTGCCACCGCCAAGATCTCCACCATCTCCGGGTAATATTGGATCACCAATAACAAAGGTTTGTATTCTGTTTCTCGTTTTGTAATTCATTATTTTCTCCTTTTTTTGTTTAATTATTTAATTTTTGTTAGGCTTTGTTGGGAAGAGCGAAAAGCGCCCTCCCCTTGTTTGGTTTAAAGTTTTTTGCAGTTAAACTTTCTAATTTTGCATGTCTAAATAACGCTTCACCATTGCGATTGCATCACTGCCAAGTATGCGGTTTAAATCCTCACGCTCTAATTCAGCGTAAGCCTCTTCCTTACTTAAGGTGTTTAAATAATCAATTAGGGCGGACTTTGCGTTATTCATATATTTACCGCCCTTGTTTTCTATTAACTCCTTGATAGCTTTGCCCTCTTCTGTTTTGATAAGCTCATTGGCATATTCTTGTATTTTTTTATCTACCTTAGCATTGTTAAGAGCAACTTTTTCATTAGCTTTATTGCGCTCTTCCTTTAAACGCGTTAATTCATCGTTAAGCTTTACTGCCGTTTCCATATCCAGTGCAGATAACGCACTCTTTAAGCCGTCTTCTAAGGTAGTGATTTGATCATTGATGTTTTTTAACTGCAGGCTTTCATTTTTGCGCACGTTATCGTTTTTTTGCAACGCATCACTTTCATATTGCTTTAATAAATTAGCTATAATTGAAGAGCGCGCTAACCCCTTTTTAATTGCTCCGTCCTTGCTTTGCTTAACCTGATTTTGATGCTCCGTTTCTATTTTTTGTACTTTTTCGCTTGCATCTTGAATGGTTTCTGCCCTATCTTTTTCTAAATCGTTAACCTTTTCTTCAGTTTTTTGCGTTAGCGCGGTTTGCTTTTCCTGCTTAAACGCGTTTGCGTTGGCGTGAGCAATGGCTGAAAGCTGAGTATCCGTTCTTTTATCTGGATTTTGATATTCATACTCATATTTTTCCTTTGCTAGCTCATCAATAGTCTTACCGGAATAGCGATCTATTAAATTAAGATAATAGTCTAATTTTTCCTCCTCCCTACTCTTTGTAGGAATTAAAGGATTTTCTACGCCTTCTAACTTTTCCGCTATTTCGCCCTTTTTATTAGCACGCACTTTTTCCGTTTGAACCTTTTTTTGCTTAGGAATGCTTGCTAATATAAATTTTTCTTCTGTGATTGGTAATTTATAATTCATTTCTTTCTCCTTAATATTTTTTTTGCTATGAAAAATTAAAAATTGAATTATTAGCACTTTTCATAGACTTTTTTAAGTTAATTTCCTTTTGATTTTTGCTATTCTATAAAAATAGTATCTTTTATTCTTTTTACGGTTTTTCCATCGTATAAGGTAAGTGCTTCATCGCAAACGGCGTAAGTGCTTTTTGAACTTTGCGCTCCTTCTTTTACCGTTATTGATGAAAGATATATGCCGTCGCTAACGTTAACAACAACCTCCTTATTATTGGTTATTTCCTTAATACTAAAGGTCTTTCCTTTACCTAAATTTACTGTCATTTTTTTTACCTCTTTATAGCGTTAATCGACTTATAGCGTAACTAATTTAGCTTCATTGTTGTAATCCACAACTATAACGTAGTCGCTAACTTGTGGGTTTGCTTTAACTTCTTTTCCCTTTAAGCCGGTGTGCAATTTTTGATAATTTAAATCATCATCAATATAATATTTATAAATGCTATTCCCCTTAACTGCTAGCACCGTTGCGTTTGTACCGCTTAACGAGCATACGGACATTATTTCACTTTCGAAGGGTGCTATTTTATTAACACTCATTGCACTGCCAAAAAGTAAAAAGGTGCTATTACAGTTCATATCAACTATGGTTAATAGGTAACTTTTATCCAGTTTGCAAATAGTTGCACTTTTAACGTTATCTTCGCTAAATTTTAAGGTCATATTCCCATTTTCGTATTCGCTTATGCTAACCGTTTCATTCACTAATGAAAGTATAATGCTTTTAGAACTTTCGTTTATTACTTGAAGAACAGAACCGCTTTCTACGTATGAAAGGTTGCCGAAGGTTTCTAAAAAACAGTTTTCCACAGTAAAGTCGCTATCTGCACTTAAAATCACGGTAACACCGTTCACCCCTTTGCAAAAGGGAAGCAGGCAGTTTATTTCATTTTGACCGTTTTCAATCTTTACGCTATATGCGTTGGAATCGTTAATTTTAATAGATAATCTATAACTTTCACACTGAGTTTCAATTTTTACGTTTACCTTTAAATAAGTGAAGGAATGAACTTCAAATTTAAAATTAAACAAGTGTCCGCGTTTTTTCTCAAAGCTCTTTTGTTGTGCAGTGTAATAGCAATAACTCGCTTTAGAAATTTCATTCTCTAACCGCCTTACTTGTCTTTCTAAATCCAGTAAACGCTTTTCTATTTTTCTATCCGTCATATTCCACCTCTGCACCTAAATAAGAAATAGAGCATTCACTAAATTCGCATTCAACTAAAAAGCAAAAAAACTCACCTCTTAGCCCCACTGGAATCATTTGCATTTTTTTACTGCCCAAAAAGTTTAAAACCCGCGTCCCAGCTTCACTTTTTACGGTCACCTTAATTGGCGCTTCACTGTTTATAAAAAGCTTAGTTAACCTTTTTTCTTTTGATATTCCAAAGTTGCTTTCGCCACTTTCCCAAGTTTTGGTTATCCCCTTTGAAAAGTATTCACTTTTTTCAGAAAGTTCGCCTATAGCGCTATTATCGGCACATAAGAAGAGTAATTTTAATTCGTTTTCACCTTCCATAAGGGTAAAATCCACAACGTTAAAATTCCTGTTTACGGTAAAATCACCATCTTTTAATGAATAGCAAATTATGCCCTGAAAGCAATCACCGTATTCATCCGTCAAGGTTAAAACACAGTAATAGCAACCGCGGTAATACTGTGCTTTAATATTCTTTTTTACGTCAATATTTAACCCTTCAAGTCTACTCATTATTCGCACCGGTGTTCCGCCTGAAAAGCTATAAAAACCATCCTCTGCCATGTAAATAATCCTATCACCGCACACGCAAATACTTTCCGGAATAATCCTGCTTGCTGATGCCGTTATACCGTCAACGGTAAAATCCTCTTGCTTGCCGTATGCGGTAATTCGCGTAATTCCATAATTTCTAAAAACGTACAAATAGCCGTCAAATGATATAACCTTTAACAAGCTACCGCGCCCATCACGAAGATCAATATAACCGGCATCCTCAAGTGAAATATTCCAGTTTGTGGGGTTAAAGTCATCTGAAAACCAAAGTGTAGTCTTTTCGCCGCCCTCTGTTGCAAACAGTCTTTCACTGTGAATACAGCTTGATGTTATACCCGGTGCATCCTCTACCACGGTAACGCTATTACCATCGTAAACCTTAGAGAGATTTCCAATTGAAAATATAATTACGTCCTTTCCGTTATAGTTATAGGTAACAGCGAAAGGCTCTTTTTTAAAGCTTAAATCACTTACAAGAGTAAACCCCTCGTCTATCCCAATAACGCTTTTATAAATGTTATTATCGTTTGCGTAAATCATAAGGTAATCAAGAAAATAGCCCTTTTCTTCATCATATTTTTTATAATAATAAAGTTTTTTCGGCATAATACCTTCAACGTTAAAAGCTACCTCTTTATCACCTTCAAAAACTGCTTTTTTAATACCAAAACCACCCTTTAATGCCCCACCTTTAAAAGAAGTATTGTACGAGCGGAATGCATAAGTAAGTGGCAAATGCTTTTTATCTAAAGAGGTGAGTATTCCTTGCGAAAAATCGTTAACGTAAACTCTGCTTTTTTGTCTTGAATCCTTTTGTGCTCTTTTTACGTAGTACATTAAATCCATCTCCTTGCAGGTATTTTTAACTGTCTTTTTTCTGCAATTCTTGCGCGAATTGCGCTTAAATATTTTTCTTGATAGAGGTTACTTTCACTAACCCTTCCCTTTTCTAAAAGGTACTGCGAAAGTATTCCGTAAATTAAGGTGTAAGGGCCTATCACGCTATTGCAATAAGCAACCTCATCATTCTCTATCGCGGGCTTTAAGCGGTAATTATATTCAATAATAAAATCGCCGTTTGCAACCTCTAAATAGTCGTTAACAAGCCTATAGGGGGCTTTTTGCCCATTTTTACAGCGCACGTTTAAAATGCGCAAGGGTGTAAAAGCCAGATCACTAAAATATATTTTTCCTTGCTTAGCGCTAACCTCTTCTTCCCTTTTTAAGGGTAAATATTCAAGTGCTAATTCTTCCACTATAAGGTTATAACACCTTAACAAAAGGCGTGCGTTTTCTTCACAAAAGGCAAGGTCATCTACCCCCTTTTCTTCAAAGTATAAAACCGTTTGATTTTCGCCTGCCATCTCTGCAGTCATTTTTAAAATATCTTTAACTATCATTTTATTCTCCTATAAAAATACGCGCTCGCAAATAGTGCGGGCGCGCATAGTTATTATGGCTAAGCCATTTATTTTAAGCCTCGGTAATACCCGAAAGCATAGCCTGTCCGCAAGGTCTGGTGCATACCAAATCAGCGTATTTTACTAAGGTTGCAGAATAAACGGGTTTGTTTGCTACCTGCTTTAAAACTCTGCCGTCTTCACCTTCAAGCCACTTCCAATCACATAGTTGGTGAAGAACAAAATCCTCTGTATTTAATAGATACATAGTGCCTTCGGGGCAGAATCTATCTGAAATAACGGGAATGCCGTTGTAAGAAAGAGCCTTGTAACCGCCGTTAAGTTCCATAACGTCAATATTTCTCTTATAGGTTGCAAGGTGCTTTTGATATGCTCTTTTTACCCCTGATGAACAAACGATAAAGTTAACCTTACTACCTGTGTTTTCTTCAAGCTCATCAATCGCGGTTTGAATAGCAGTTTCAGAAATTTCGCCAACGTTTTCCTTCATATAGGGAATTAGCCATTTGTGAGTTGCTCTATCTAAGCCGTAAATACTACCACTATCCTTAAAGATTGCCTTTAAGCCGGTGATTTCCTTGCCGTAAGAGTTTTGAACGGTGATGATTGAGCCAACGGGAACTTGCGAAGTTGTTAATGCGGTTCCACTTACTTTGATTTTCTTGTTTGCTCTATCTACGTAAATTACCCTTCTTGCAGTTGCGTTAGAAATTACTGAACCGGCAGAGGTTACAAAGTCCACAACCATGCCTTCCACTATATTTTTAACGCTATCTACCGTTACGGTGTCATCTGCAATTGCTTTTACTGTTGCTAAAGTGCCGTTACCGTCACCGAATAACATTCTGCCAAAGTTGAATGAGGATGCCTTTAAAAGACCTTCCATTTCTGCATTTAATAAATTTACGAATGCGCCCACGCTATTTTCTGATGCACGAACTGCCTTATCAGAAATTTCAATAGTGCCGTAAAGGTTTTTTAAGGTTAGCACGAACTGATCATAGTTGTTGCCTGCCGCCGCGGGAAGCTCGCCATCTTCAGTGCCTGCACCAATACCGCCGTTAATGCCGTACTGAGCCACCCTTCTAATTTCCTTACCCCACACGTCTTGAGTGGTTTGCTTGATCTTTGCAAGCAATGGGTTAACACCCGTATTTAATTGCTCGGACACTACGCCGAGATATAGTGATTTAAGCGCGTTGTCTGCGCTGGTCATTGTTACCATAATTTTCTCCTTATCACGTATATTTTACGCACTTTTTATTTTTTTGCCGTGCGTGAAGCAAAATTTTTGGTGCTTAATTATATTTGTTCGTTACACCCTTTTTTAAAACCTCCGTTGCAAGCTCGCCTGCTTCTGAAATGGATTGAGGCTTTTTAGGTGGCATTACCACAGACTGCCCACTTTCACCGCTGTATGAAAGCAGTTTTGCCCCGCGTGAAGCCATTACTTCCTTTAAATAATCGCGTATGATTTTTTCTTTCACGTTAGAGGACTCCACCGCGCGTGAATAAATGAAATCATCGTTTATCTTTTCACGTTCGGCGGTAATTAAATCCTCTAAAACGGCAATGTACGCCCGTTCTAAAAAGCCGTTATCCAATTCCTTTCTTTCAGAGGTTTTTAACGCAATTTCCTCTGCGTACTTGCTAGCACCGGGGTTTTGACTTAAAAAGCGCGCAACCGCCTTGCTAACCTCTTCCTCACCGTAATCCTCTCCGGCAGAGACGGCGCTATTGGGTTGTTCCCCCTCAGCAATCCCAGTTTCATCATCTGCTGACTCGGATGTAACCACAATAGCCTCGGTTTTGTCACCCTCCGTTTGTTCTGCCTTAAGTTCCTCTAATTCCCTTTCTAGCCTTTTGAGCTCTTGACTGCGTTTTGTAAACTCAGCCTCTAGACCGTTATACGCCTTAAGCAAAGCCTCAGCGCTATTAAATTTACCGTAAGAGTCCCCTTCATTTTGCTTAACCGAATTACTTTTATCAAGTTCGTTTAATGCATCTTCATGAGATTGTTCTTCATTAATATTTAGCTTTGCCATACCACCCGTAGACTGCGGTAAAGAGCAAAGATTATTGCTGTTATTACTCATATTTTTCTCCTTAAAATGTTAGTTAATCGACCTATTCCGCCACATTTGCAATTTCGCTTGCTAACATTAAGCGGTGCGATTTAACGTGGTTTACTATTCTTTGTTTTGCCTTTAAATTATTTGAAAAATCCTCTGTTAAAAGCGCTCTGGTGTGCTCTGTTATATGAAGATTATGATCATCAAAATCCTCTACCGTTTTATCTTCAGAAAGCATTGCCAGATTTTCTCTTTGTGCCTTTTCGATGTGCAAGTTGGTTATATCTTGCGCGCCTGATAAAGCGCCGAAGCCCAATAAATCCAGAACCTTTGCCTTTGTGCGTTGACTCATATTTCCGTTTTCATCACTTAGCAGACCTGCAGAAAGCATATCGTAAATTAGACTTTTCTTTTGTGCAGGGGTGTAGCTTAACTCATTTTCGGTATCAAAAACGACGTCATCACTTGATAGGTCGTTAGAATTAAAATAGTACAATTCAACTGAGTTTGCCCTGCCTGCAACCCTCATCATTCTAGTTACGGTAACGAACTGCTTAAACAGTCTAATAATTTGCTTACCGATAAGCCTTACCGCCCTGCGAATATTTTCTGCTGAGGTTACAAGTCTGGTTTCATCCTGTTCTACTAAAAGCTCAAGCGCAACACCACTCATATTGTGTGAAATCGTGCTTGAATTGCGTGAAAACTCACTTACACCGCTTACGTTAACAAACTCCTGCTCTAACCGACTTTCTTCATAAGAAAAATCTGGCGGAACACTTGAGTTTGACATAAATCTTGGCGGTGTTGAACCTTGGCGGTAAACTACCACCTTACCGGGTGATAAACCATCCTCTAGCAAAGCATCGGTATCAACGGAACCGTCTTCAACGGTAACAACACCCATACTTAGGCGGTTTAAATATTCCTGTTTTCTATTCTTCACCGCATTGTATGCGCGCTGAAGCGGAATAACCCTTTCTATAACGCTAACACCAAAAAAGCAACCTGCCTGATTGATTGATACCTGCCTAATAAAGGGTAAAATTCTTCTACCCTCTTCACCGTTAACGTAAGGCAATTCACCTATTGCTAAAATCTCACCCTCGGCAACGGTAACAACCCTACCGTTAGGAAATTTTTCACAAGGCGCTTCGTATCTTTCTATAACCAAAACGTTATCGTGAACAACACCGCCCGTTAATCTTTTTAAGCCTGAAACGGCACTTGAACGCGATGCTTCTGCCAACGTGAATACGTTAATATCCCTGCCTATAAGCTCCTTACCGTATATTTCGCGCACTTTATCAACGTGCATTGCATGAGCATGAATTAAACTTCTTTGATCGGTTATTTCTTCATGAAAAAGACTATCCGGAAAGATATCGAAGGGCGAAATGGGAATAACGCTAATATCGCCTTCATAAACTGAAGAGCCTTCGACCTCACCAACCTTTCTGCCCCCTTCATTGTTCCACATAACCTTATAAAAAGAAGTTCCTAAGGTTTCGCTCCATAGCGTTGCTTTATAAATTACGTCGCTAACGTCTAAGCGAGAAAAAGTAGAATTTAATAGCGCGGTTGCAATTTTTGCGCTTTTTAAATCTCCCTCGTCATCACCTTGAGCCCTAACAGACATTATTGGGCGCACCCTTGAAAGCTTTGCAACCCTAGTTTCAAAAATGGGCGCAATATGATTGTATACGTTCCTGCCCTGCCAAAGATATTCGCTTTGTCTTTCTTCTATTTCACCGGTGGGCGAAATTTCTGCATACTGGTTACCCATAAGATAATTCATATTAAGCGTCCATTGCTGTTCAAGGTGCTTACGTTCCTCTCTTCGCCTTTCAAAATCGGCGGTAATCTCGTTGGCAAGCGATTCGTAAAATTCATTACTTTTTGTTTTTTTCTTTTTTAATTCCTTCACCGTTAATTCCCTCTACCCCTAGTTTTTTAGAAGCCTCTTTGTAAAAGCTTTTAAGGCATTTTTCGCAAATACGCATGCTTTCGTAACCGCCTACGTCCATAATAAGTTTATAGGTTGCAATGTTATTACACCCCTTTACGTCGCACACTATTTGAAGATTATCTTTAACTATTTTCAATTTTGCATTTCTCCTTTAAAAGCGCAAGCAAACGCAACTTTTCAGCTTCTAATTCTTTTGCGGAAAGCTCGCTTAAGTCGCAGTCCTTACCGCGCATATTTTCAAGAAGCATCTTTACGGCGGTGATATCGGGCGGAACGTTTTTCTTCGTTACCTTTTTACGCACGATAGTCATATCTTCACCATCCTTTGCGTACTCTTCAACGGTTTCACTCGAATCGTAGCCTAACGCGCGCTTAAGTAGCGCTTTTTGAATTTTATCATATATTTTGTCACGCTCCAAACGTTAATTTCCCCCTTTGGTTTTAAGTCGCCTGATAAGCCTCTCTTTATCCTTCTGAATAGCGGTTAACGGTGCTATAGGCGCACTTTTATGCGGTCTACTCATTATATAATAGCGAAGCTCGTCTAGTGCGTGATCGTCTTTTTTTACGGGGATATCACCTTCCCCCCACCTGTAAGATTTAATTTCCCTAATAAGATTCTCACAGCAGGGGAATATATAAATTTTGTTACCGGCAAAGTATTCTTTAACTCTGGCAATACCGGTAAACTTGTCTTTATTGACGTTGGGATTACATGCAATGCCGTGCTCAAAAAACAACTGCGTAACGCTCTTGGATGATGCAAGGGTTTTTTGATTTGCGGCACTGTCTATAAGTGCTGATAAGCGCCCGTCCGAGCGGGTGTGCCAGTTTAACCGCTCGGCTATTTCCTTGATTTTTTTCGCGTGGTAATCAACGGTCTTTTCCGCCTCGTAATGCTCTGCAACAACGTAAATATTTCCGTCGTAATCCACTGCGTAAAAGTGGCAGGATAACGGATTATTAAGTCCCGGGTCAATAGATAATTCGTCCTGCCAATCGTATGGAATGGGGAAAGGCTCCTTTAAAACGTGCACGTTTTGGTCAAATTCCGAATACACCGCGCCACTACCCGCTTTAAACCTGCCGTAGCGCCTAGAATCCAACAAATCCTTAGACAGCGTTGTGGTAAGCCTTTCTACCTCTTTAGGGTTGAGGTAGGGATTATCACCCCACTCCATAAATTCAAACCAAACCTCCGCAGAGTGATTGCAATTCATATAAATTTCATCATAAATAAAGGTTAGCCCCTTAAGTGGCGTCATAGTGCCGAACATAGTTCCCGATTTATCTAAAAGTCGCATTTGGCACTCATCATAAATATCCTTTGGCGGTTCTTCATCAAACCAGACGAAGTCAAGTGACGCGCCCTGAAACTTTTCTCTGCCCTGATCGCAACTTTTAAAACCGATAACCGAAGTTCCGCCCAGTTCGTTTCTTACGGTGAGCTGGTCTATTACCCCGTTTTCCGGGCTATCCTTTCTGCCGGAGAGCATAACGATATCCACGATATCGCTTTTGGAAAGATAATGCAATATCTTTTTTTGTGCAACGTCACGCTGGACCTGTTGCGATAGCGAAACCACCCAACCAAAGACGTTCTTTCTGTTTTCGCGGTAAGGATGAATACCCCTTGCAAGCCAGATACTCTCCACCGCACCGCATTCCGTTTTACCGCTTCTGTTTCCGCCGAACACCCATCTGTTATTTTTTTTGCACTTATGAAATTCCATTTGCTTAAGGTGCACCTTATCCCCTTGGTTGTAAGAGTTTAAAGGCGATTTTCTAAGCTCTTCCTCACGCTCTATCGCCAGCAGTTTTTTAATTATTTCTTCCATAAGACAAACCTTCCTTAAAGCCGACCTTTTTCGACCTTATATATTAAAAACTATTTGTTATAATTGCGGTATGAAAACAATGCAACGATTTATTAAATATTTTTTACTTTTTTTTGCGATTTTTTGTGCGCTTATCAGCCCCCCAACAAGCCGTTTATCGCGTTATAGCCCAACTTTTACAAAATCTAACGTGGCTTTTGCAAGCGACGGTGAGTGGGCGCGCGTTTTAAACGACAACACCCCCTTTTACTCTGACAGTGCCTGCAAAATGATTAAATTTTACTTGCCCTATACTTATTTTGTTAAGGTGATAAACATCGGGGATGACGTAACCCGTGTTATTTATATGGACGGGCAAAGCACCCTTCCCCAAAGAGAGGGCTATATTAAAACCTGCGATTTACATATTTTCGACGGTATACCCACTAACCCATATCCGCAGGTTGGCATAAAAATAACCGCAGACGAGATTTTATTTGCCGATAGCAATAAAAAATACCCGAAAACGGTTTTAACAAACGGTGATGAAGCCATATATTACGGCGAACTCACCATTGATAATGAAAAATTTTGTTACGTTTACTGTAACGGTTATATTGGTTACGTGCGCAAAAACGCATTTGCACCCTTTGAAGTGCCCTTGCATGAAATCCCCATAAAAACAGCTACCCCGGAGGATAGCTTAACGAGTGAGGTCATTCAAGAAGAGAGTGACGTTAACGTTCAGTCCGTAACGGCAATGGATTCCACTATGAGAATAGTTATTATAATTGCAGTTGCGGTTACCTGTATAAGCGTTATTTATTTACTCTTTCGCCCACGCAACGTTTGCGAGCCTAGGGTTGCCGCTTGGCGCGATAATGATGATTTTTAAGAGCATTTTTACAACAAAATAACCATTAAAAGGCTTTGCTTTTCTTAAAATCAAGCATTATTCCTGCCTTATTTATTTAACCGTTAGGTTATTACAGCCAAGACTCACGCGTGCTGTTAGAGGCGCAACCCTTTTCCTTTACAGTGCTTAATCTTTGAAATTTATTCCTTAAAACGTAAATATCAAAGTAATTATTTTTAAACCACTCTTCATCATAATTCTTTTTTTGCATTAGCTTTAAAAGTCTTTTAAAGGTTTTAGTTTGCTCCCTGAAGTATGCGCGTGAGCTGTAATCGAAGCCCTGTGGCATTTCATATTTAAAATATTTATACTCAATAAGCATTCTTTCTTTAACGGTGAGCTTGTTCAAAAGCCTTTCTACAATACACTGTAGTTCCTTTATTCGTGCTAATTTATCGTTAATTTTAATGATATTTTCCATCTGCTGAAGAGTTTTGTTGCAGTTGGAAAATGAAGTTATCGCCTTGTATTCGGCAAGTTTTTCAAGACCTTCTACAATAATATTAAAGGACGGATACGAATACAAAAGCGTTTTTAAAACAATTTCCATCCTGTAATTCCCCCTAAAAAATTTTTTCCACGGCAGTTAAAAAGTTTTCAGTTAAGTCTTGATATTTTCGGTTAAGTCTTATTTTGGGCATTGCCACGTGAAGTACCTTACGAAGGGGGTATTTTTTATTAATAACTCCCTTTGCATAGCCTGCCCTGCTTGATTTTATTTGGTAATTTTATTTGCGCCATCGCCCCCTTTTTCTTCTTGGCTTTGCACCAAAAAATAGTTGATAAAATAAGCTTTAAATTTTGCTAAAGCATTTTTTATTTATTTAAAAAATCAACTGTTATTCGTGCTATCGCCTTTACTTTTTAATTGCCGTTTGGATTTTTGTTTTAGAACATATGTTCGCTTTTATTATAGCATGGTGGAATATTTTAGTAAAGTGAATACTGACAGTTTTTTAAAAAAATTTTTACCAAAAATCAAAAACTCCGCATAGATTGCGGAATTTTAGCAAAAATAATTTTTTAATTTTTTTCTTTATTATCATCTAGTGGTAGTTAGTAATTGTTCTTAAGCGTTAGTGCGTAGTCATCCCGGTGCGTTAGTTCGTAGTCATACTGGAGCGTTAGCGATAGGATCTCTTAGATAATGCTTTTGTAAAGAGATTCTATTGTTTGCTTCGCAAACTGCCAGAATGACACATTGGCAAATCCCGTAGTCATACTTAAGTGTTAGCGATAGGATCTCTTAGATAATGCTTTTGTAAAGAGATTCTATTGTTTGCTTTGCAAACTGCCAGAATGACACATTGGCAAATTCCATAGTAGTCCTTAAGTATTAGTGCGTAGTCATCTTGGAGCGTTAGCAATAGGATCTCTTTTTTTAATAATTGCTTTGCATTATGAGATTCTATTGTTTGCTTTGCAAACTGCCAGAATGACACATTGACAAATCCCGTAGTCATACTGTAGTGTTAGTGCGTAGTCATCCTGGAGCGTTAGCGATAGGATCTCTTACATTAATAATTATTTTTACCAAGAGATTCTATCACTTCGCTTATAGTTCGTTCAAGAATGACCGTAAAAATATGTTAATGCTACTTTTTTACACAAAAAAGTCTTCTCTTAAAACAAGAAAAGGCTTTTTGTGTTTAATAATTTGTGTTGTTTGTTTTAATAAGGTTTATTATTCCCCTGTGTAATTATACGTTATAGTGTAACTACCTGTGTTATAGTTCCAAGCACTACCCTTTATAATAGCATTCCACTCTTCTTCACTTCCACGGTATTTAATTGAAGTTAAACCACTGCAAACATAGAACGCCCTCTCACCAATGGAAGTAACGGAATCGGGAATTTCTATTGAAGTTAAACTAGTGCAACCCCTAAACGCATCATCACCAATAGAAGTAACGGAATCAGGAATTTCAATAGCAGTTAAACTAGTGCAACCATAGAACGCCCTCTCAGCAATAGAAGTAACGGAATCACCTATTACTACAGAAGTTAAACCACTGCAACCTTCGAACGCAGAGGAACCAATAGAAGTAACTGAATCACCTATTACTACTGAGGTTAAACTACTGCAACCATCGAACGCATAAGAACCAATAGAAATAACAGAATCTGGTATTTCAATTGAAGTTAAACTACTGCAACCACGGAATGCCTCATAACCAATAGTAGTAACAGAATCACCTATTACAACTGAAGTTAAATTACTGCAACTACGGAACGCTTTATCACCAATAGAAGTAACGGAATCACCTATTACTACTGAAGTTAAACTACTGCAACCATAAAACGCCCACTCACCAATAGAAGTAACAGAATTTGGAATTACAACTGAAGTTAAACTACTGCAATACTCGAACGCACCTCCACCAATGGAAGTAACGGAATCACCCATTACAACTGAGGTTAAACTACTGCAATACTCGAACGCATCAGAGCCAATGGAAGTAACAGAATCACCTATTACTACTGAGGTTAAAGCATTGCAAGACAGGAACGCACTTTCACCAATAGAAGTAACGGAATCAGGTATTACTACCGAGGTTAATCTACTGCAAGCATTGAACGCACAAAAACCAATAGAAGTAACGGAATCACCTATTACTACTGAAGTTAAATTATCGCAAGACTGGAACGCATAATCACCAATAGAAGTAACGGAATTGGGGATTATAACAACCTTAATAGTAGCATTATTATAAAAAGCTTCACTATAAATAGTTTTAACAGGTAAGCCGTTGATGCTTTCTGCAAAGCGAATGCTTGTTGCGGTGCCGGTGTAACCGATTACCTCATAATAAGTGCCATCTGAGGAAATGTCATATAAAACGCCTTCCGTTGCGCCAACCAATTCACCACAAACCGAACATTCACCGTTGCTTTGTATTGAATGCTCTGCCTTATCCTTAATAATATCACAAGTGTTGCAATCTATCCAATGGAAGGAATTATTGAATGAATAACTTTCATTCCAAGCGTGGTCTACAATTGCAGTGTAATTATCAACTTCCACCTTATTACAAATTAAACAGGTTTTTGTGTCATATCCCTGTGCTTGGCAGGTGGGAGCGGTTGTAACTGTTTCCCAATTATGGTCTTCATAAGAGCCTTGCTTCCATTCAATGCCATTACAGCTTGAACATACGTGGAAGAATAATCTATTTTCACAAGTTACGTCATCAGTTGTAAATGCAATCCAATTGCCAAAGGTGTGAACGTGCTCTTGCTTTTCAGGTATAGCAACTGTTTGTGTTGTTCCATCAGTAAAAGTTATTAAAAGATTACCATCTGCATCAAATTCTACCTTTTCAATACCAACGCCTTGTTCACCTTGGTCGCCTTGTTCACCTTGGTCGCCCTTATCACCCTTTTCGCCTTTTAACCATTCAATAAAGTCAGCTTCGCTTCCACTATAGCCAAGGTCAAGCCAAATTTGGTAAGCGGACTTTCCATCTTCACCCTTGTCACCTTGGATGCCTTGTTCGCCTTGGTCACCTTTATCACCCTTTTCACCGCGGATGCTGAAAAGCCACATTTCATAAGAAAGCGGTGTTTCCCCCATAGCTTCTGCATAAACAACGTAAGAGTTATATACCTTACGGATTTGGTTTTCTTCTGAAGTAGCAGAAGATGCGCCACCAACAGGTGGTTGTTGCACACACGAAATCATGCAAAGTGCGCCTGTTACTACCATAATTACAGATAGTAATGCAATAATAATTTTTTTCATAAAAAAACCTCCCTTCGGCACAAACAGTAATTTTTTAGCAATAAAAAAGTGCCGAATGCAAAAGCAAACGACACCTAATAAAAGTGCTTTTCGCTTTTGCTGCGACACAACTACATTTTATACTTGTTTATAAAAGATTTTTATGTAACGCGAAAAGGTACACTTCTATCCGAAGTATACTTTTATAAACAAATATTTAGTTATGTCGCACTTTTATTTTAGCACTTTTATAATCATTTTGCAAGTTATTTTGCTAATATTTATTTTTTAAGTTATTCTTTAAAAACAATTCATTTATAAAAAACTGTAAAGCTTTGTTTGTTCTTTGTTGTTATTAAGGGTTTCTTAAATGAAAAAAAGCTGTTTTTTAACGTAATATTACTTTATTTTATAAGCTATTAAGCAATAAAAATTACACAAAAAACACGGCTATAGCGCGATTAACGCATATTAGCCGTGTTTTATTTTTGATATAAAGAAAAACCACGCGATAGTCGCGTGACTTGGTAGAGGTTTACCGGTGAGCGGGAAAGAGCCTTCCCCAGTGGGGGAAGGGGGACCACGTTAGTGGTGGATGAGGTGTTTTGGTAAAAAATACAAATAAAAATTAAAGCACTAAATTATACAACTCCTCATCCGTCACTCGAAAACTCGTGACACCTTCTCCCGC
>JAZSMG010000123.1:0-2616 GCA_045535775.1 Christensenellaceae bacterium
AGTAGAGGTTGAAAAGCTAATGATTGGGGAATTTAATGACATGTGCGATAAAAATAGCTACCCCAATGCTTATTTAGAAAACGCATGCAAACTTTTTAAGATTGCAAAGAATGCAGAAAAGAAAGAAGCAGATGGCATTACCCCTGCATTAAAAAACGTTGCAATTCTTAATGATTTAAAGGAGCTTAAGGATTTAAGCGCATCTTATAAGGATTTGATGTTAAAAAGAATACCTTTACCCTTCAATCTTTCTGTTGATACCGATATGAAGAATACCAAGCAACACTGTGTTTGTATTCAAGGCCCCAGTGTTATTTTACCTGATGCTTCATATTACAAGCCCGAAATGGCACAGCAAAAGGAAATGATTTTAGGCATTTGGACTAACGTTGCTAAAATGGTTATTGCCAAAACCGATTTAAGCGAAGAAGACCAAAACAAATACATTGAGGATACTTTAGCATTTGATGCTATTCTTGGCGGACTTGTTAAAACTAGCGAAGAATGGTCTGAATACGTTAAAATGTATAACCCCATGAAAACTTCAAGAGTTGCTTCTTTCGTTAAGACCTTAAACTTAAAGAAGATTTTAAAGGCGTTATTTGATTGCATTCCCGAAACTATTATCGTAACTGAACCCAGATACTTCAAGAGCTTCGTAACCGTTCTTAATGAAGAAACCTTTGAATTATACAAGCACTGGGCTTACGTAAAGGCTATTTTAGGCTCTTGCGAGCTTCTTTCTGAAGAATTAAGAGAATTAGGCGGAATGTACTACCGTACTATTGCAGGTATTAAAGCAGGTACTCCTATTGAAAAATTTGCTTACCACCTTGCTTCAGGTATGTATTCTGAACCCGTTGGCTTATACTACGGCGAAAAATACTTTGGCGAACAAGCTAAAAAGGATATTACTGAAATAGTATATCAAATTATTGATACTTACAAAACCAGAATTCAAAACAACGATATTTTAGAACCCGCAACTAAGGAAAAAGCAATATTAAAACTATCAAAAATAGGCGTAAAAATGGGTTACCCCGATAAGGTTCAAGATATCTACGCAAAGTTAACCTTTAATGAAAACGATTCACTATTTGATATCGTTCGCTCTTTAGGTCAAATTAGATTATTAGAATCTTTAAGCAAATTAAACGAACCTACCAATCCCGAAAAATGGCAAATGCCCGGTCACATGGTAAACGCTTGTTACGATCCATTCGTAAACGACATTACCTTCCCTGCTGCTATTTTACAGCCTCCCTTCTATTCTATTAAACAAACCAGAAGCGAAAACTTAGGCGGTATTGGCGCAGTAATTGGCCACGAAATCTCACACGCATTCGACAGTAACGGCGCAAAATGTGATGAAAACGGTAATATTAACAACTGGTGGACCAAGCTAGATGAAAGAAAGTTCAAATCTAAAGTTAACGCAATGATTAAGCAGTTTGACGGAATTGTACTTCCTTGGGGTAAAGTTAACGGTAAATTTATCGTTAGGGAAAATATGGCAGATAACGGCGGTATGGCTGTTACTCTTGAAATCATGTCTAAAACCGAAGGTGCTTCTTACGAAGAATACTTTACCAACTGGGCTAAGGTTTGGTGTATAAAGGCTAAACCCGAATATCTACAGTTACTTCTTAACTTAGACGTTCACGGCCCCAGTATTTTACGTGCAAATATGCCTCCTAGAAACTTCCCTGAATGGTATTCAACCTTCAAGGTTAAAAAGACGGATAAGATGTATATTGCACCTAGCAAGCGTGTAGTAATTTGGTAACAAAATAAACGGTAAAAAACACCTCTTTAAGTTAAAGGCTTGAAGAGGTGTATTTAATCTATATTTAATCAATTATGATAACAAAATCAATTAACGTTCAAAATTTGTGTGTTCCCTGTTATAATTTTTGCAAATATTGCTTATTATCTTGGGATGGTAAAACTATCGGTATTGATTATAAAAAAAGCTTGGACTACGCAGAAAAATTTTACGTTTGGTTAAAAAAGAATAAACCAAATATTAAGTTCAGTTATTCATTTGGATATTCAATGGAGCATCCACAGCTAATTGAAACCGTTAAATTTATGCAAAAAACAAACTCCCCCGGTGGAGAATTTTTGCAGTTTGACGGAATGAAAAAAAGAAATAATACAGAATTAAAAAATTTTCTTTTTCAACTAAAATCAGCAGGTATTAAACTAATCAATTTAACCTTTTACGGAAACGAAACTTTTCACGATAAGTTTGCAAATAGAAAAGGCGATTATGCGTTAATGCTTAACACCTTTAATACTGCTTTAGAAATTGGTTTAGCGGTTGAAGTTGGCATACCCGTTTTAAAAGAAAATTTATTACAATTAGATGAACTAATAGATGTTTTTGCTAACAAAAGTTCAAATTTGTTTTTATTTACGCCACACTCCGGCGGTAGAGGCAAAAATTTATTAGAACAAAAAATTTCACTTAACGAGTATAATTCAATGAGCGAAAAAGTGAAAAAATATTTAAATAGAAACAACAATAAAACCCCTTACGAATGGCTATCAAATCCACCCGCGGAAGTTAAATACAGAACACTGCAGCTTTCATTGCTTCCGTCTAACATAGTC
>JAZSMG010000066.1:0-7714 GCA_045535775.1 Christensenellaceae bacterium
CGTAAACGAGATGTCGGGCATACGAAATTATTTCAACGATTTCTATGCTGCCGATACGAGTAAGAAAATCCGCGCAGTGCAAAGAGCCAAGGGGCAGCGCGGCGAGCGAATCAGTACGGTCATCCCGTATGGCTACCTTAAGAATCCCGAATACAAGGGCAACCAAAAGTAAGCCCCGGCGCTGATCATCGATCCCGAAGCAGCTCCTATCGTAAAACGCTTATTCGAACTTTACACAAGCGGAACGGGTATCCGCAAAATATCCGCTATGTTCGAGCAAGAGCAGATACTAAGCCCTGCGGTGTATCACTTCAAGAAAACAGGCAAGAAAGGTAAGCACCCGAATATGGCAGAGCCGTATTTGTGGGCGCAATCCACCATCCGAGATATCCTCGGCAATCCCGTATACTGCGGTGATACGGTCAACTTCCAAACCTACTCAAAATCCAACAAACTCAAAAAACGGTTGAAGAATAGTCCCGACAAGGTACTGACCTTCCACGATACACACGAAGCCATCGTCAGCCGAAAGCTGTTCGACACGGTGCAAAGACACTTCGCAGGTCGCAAACGCCCCGATCAGCAAGGAGAGATGGACAAGTATGCAGGTTATCTCTTCTGCGGTGAATGCGGTCAGAAGCTGTACCTCCACAAAGGAAAAAGGAATCAAGCCCGAAAGCAACTTCTTCCAATGCGGTGGATATCAGACCAAGGGCGGTCAGCATTGTACGGCACATTATATCCGAGAGCAAGTCCTCGATAAGATTATCCTTTAAAAGCTCAGGCAGATGATGGCATTCGCAAGAGCAAATCCGCAAGAGTTTTACGAGATGGCAACCGAGAACGGCGAAGCCGAGGCAAAGCAGTTCTATGCAACGGCAGAAAAAGAAAAACAACGGATCGAGAGCCGAGTCAAGGAACTCGACAATATCATTCGTTGCTTATACGAGGACAGAGTGTGCGGAAGAATTTCCGTGGAACGCTACGATGTCATGGCGATGGGCTACGAAACCGAGCAAGCGGAACTGAAACAGGAGTTTGCATCCATCACCAAGAGGATGAATGAAATGAATATGCGAGAGGTGTGCATCCGACAGTTCATTAAACAAGCCAAGGCGTATGTTGAAATGGAGAAGCTCACGCCCGAACTGCTCCGAGTGTTTATCCGCAAGATTCAAGTCTTTGAGAAAACGGAGAAATACTCCCGTACTGCAGGCAACCCGATTATAATCCACTTCACATTCCAACCACACGCCGATACGGATTTTATTACGATGAACTTCAGAGAGGAGCTTCTCGAAGCAGAACAAGCAGAAACAGCCCAAAGCAAAGCGAAAAGCGGAAGGCAAAACGCCTTCCGCTTATACGCCGGCACGATTTCTCCGCTAAGGATAGCAGACAAAACTCACTGTTTTTTTTATTTTTTTATAAAGTTTTTATGCCGTTATGTGCCGTTAATCGACCTATAGCGCGGTTTTTTATTCTATTCCCTTAAAAAGTCAATCGCCTCCGCCATACTGCTAAAACCCTTATAACGGCAAGAAGTGCCGGTTTTGTTTAAGGCGTCAATTATGTTTAGCGCAGTTTCCCAAGAGTCTGTAATAACTAAATCCGTGGGGTGTTTAATAGCGTAAACCTTGCGCGAATATTTGCTTTTATCTAAAATTTTGCGGATTTTTAAAGCCTTTAAAGCGCTTTTTTCTTCTTCGCGGACTTTGCGCTCTTCCACAGCCTTTTTATGCATACGAAGAAGATCATCCTTTGTTAAATTGCGCACGTTAATAGCGCTTATAACCTGCCCCGCATCACCCTTAGAAATAAAGGGGCGGGCCTGCAACCTTTCCCATTCCTCCTTGGAAAGCTTGCTTTGAATATACTTAAGCTGAGCTTCGCTTGCGGGCTGATATTTCCACTTGGAATATTCACCGATATCCCAAAGCTTTTTCTCATCCGCATATACCTTTGTAAAAACGGTGTAAGCAAAATCTATTGCCGTTTGAAGGTCCGTTTCGCCGTACGTTTTGTAAACGAAATCACCCTTTTCTTCATCAAAATAGTAGCGCATAACGGTGGTTTTACCAAGCTCGTTAATAGCGCGAATACCAATTCTATCGCCACAGGCAAACTGATAAACAAGGTCGCCGTTACTCTTTTTAATCCAATTTATACGCCTTGTAAATACCCCTTGCTCTTCAGCAAAAAGATTAACCGCTTCTACGTTTAAAATCCAACTTTCAACGCAGTCGCGCGCATTTTCTACTATATCGGGCATATCGGTAAGCATACCTTGAACCTTACCCTTGCGATATTCGGGAATTTCCCCCATATCTAAGCCCATAAGGGTGGGCGCGGTGCAAATATCCAGCTTACCGGTAACGCCAACGCAGTCTATAAGAGTAAGGTGCTTTTTACCGGGGTATTTTCTTAATCCCCTGCCCACCATTTGCGTATACAGTGATGCGTTTTGGGTGGGCCTTGCGATAATAACCGTTTCTATTAAAGGCATATCCGTGCCTTCTGTGAATATCATACAGTTAACTATGCAAGGGATTTTTCTGTTTGTAAAGTCTTCTATAATTTGCTTTCTGTTAGGCGTTTTTTGGCTTACTACCACCGCCCCTTCTATACATTTTGCAATATTGTGCGCGTGCTCTACCGAAGTAGCAAAAATAAGCGTTTGACCTTTTGCGTAACGTTTATAAATTTCGGCGATTTCTCTATTCGACTTATCGGTATTAACCGCTTTATCAAGCTCGTTTACGGCAAAATCGCCCATTCTGCGCTTAACTAAGCGAAGATCGTAAGAAACGCTTACCCTTATGCAGTCAATATCCGTTAAATAGCCTTCTTTTATACCCCACTTTAAATCGCGCTGGAAGATTATACTTTCAAAAACGTCGTCTAATCTAACCTTGTCGCCACGGTTGGGGGTTGCGGTAAAGCCTATATGCACCCTTGGTTTAAAATGCTCGTATACCCTTTTGTAGCTGGGCGCCGCCGCGTGATGGGCTTCATCCGTTATAATCATATCAAAATAATCGGATGGGAATTTATCTAGCCTTCTTATAAGCGACTGAACGGATGCGGATATAACCTCTTCGCCGTTAGAAACCTCGTTACCCTGTTCTATTCCGCAGGGGCAATCGTAATATTTTATGGGCTGATGCACAAGCTCTTCCCTGTGCGAAATAATTAGCACGCGCCCCTTTCTTTTTATATGCGAAAAGACTACCGTCTTACCAAGTCCGGTAGCCATGGAAACAAGTCCCGTTCCCTTTTGCATATTATCAATTGCATTTACGCAATCTCTTTGATAGGGGCGAAGCTCTAGCATTTTTACCTCTTTGTGTTAAGTGATTTGATTTTTTCTATAATTTCCACGTCGGCAGGGCAAAACTCAAAATTATCTATTTGATCCACCGTTATCCACCTAATTTCTTCGTGCTCTAAGCACTTGGGCTCGCCTTTTAGTAGCGTTGCAAAAAACACCGTTAAATTAACGGTTACTTCCGGGTAATCGTAGCTAACGGAGCAAAGCTCTTTGCCTACCTCTATTAAAACGTCTAATTCTTCCTTACACTCTCTTATAAGAGCGGTTTGCTTCCTTTCGCCTGCTTCTACCTTACCGCCGGCAAATTCCCAAAGAAGGGCTTGCGCTTTGTTTTTTGGGCGACGGCAAATTAAGATTTCTTCACCTTTTTGTAAGAAAGCGCCCACTACGTTAACACTTTTTTTGCGCATTTTACTCTTCCCCTTCTGTAACGGAATGCAAAAATATTCTGCCGGAAAAACCACCGCGCTTTTGGCTTTTTTGCGCCCTTATTTCTTCCAACTGCTCTTTACTAATACCTTTTAAATGGGCAAGCGCGTAAACAACCTCTAAAATATCGGCAAGTTCTTCTGCCGTTTTATCGGCGATATATTCATTAGCCTCTTCTAATAGCTTTTTTTCAAGCTCGTTGGCATAATTTTGCTCATCCAAAGTGCTGATAACGCACCTATTGCCCGACTTTTGTATAATTTCAGGGATTAAATCCCTTACTAATTTATTATATACCTTTTTCATAATATTCTTCCTTAAATAAGCTTAATTAGAAGTGCAAATCCGGTTAAAGCAACCAAGAATAATAGGTTAAAAATAGAAAATCTACCCATATAGTACATACTCTTTTCCGGATTATGACTTAGGTATTCCTTTAGCGTTATTAGGCTTGCCAGTGAGGAAATAATAGTTCCAACACCGCCAATGTTAACGCCAAGAAGCAAATCCACGTAATTATTGGTAAATTGCGATAAAAGTATTGCGGACGGAACGTTGCTTATAACCTGACAGGAAAGTATGCTTATAAGCAAGGTATTCCATTGTAACAGCTTAGAGAAGAAGGCTCTTACAGCCTCTATTCTAGCCATATTCCCCGAAAAGATGAAGAAGAACACGAAGGTTAAAAGCAAGCCGTAATCCACCTGCTTAAGCGCTTTTCTATCCACCATTAAAAGAACTAGCGGTATTACTATTAATCCAACCACGTAAGGTATTCCGCGAAAAACTATTAAAATGGAAATAGCAAATAAAACCAGGTATAAAACAGCTTTTTTCTTATTCAGCTTAACGTCGTCGTCCTCTATTTCTATATTTTCCTTTTTAACGAATATTAAACAGCATAACGTAATTAAAAGTATTGCAAATATAAATGGCAACGCCATAATCTTCATAAATTCCAGGTTGGGAATTTTAAAGTATGAATACAAATATAGGTTTTGCGGGTTACCGAATGGGGTTAGCATTCCGCCAAGGTTAGCGGCAATATTTTGCATTATAAAGGTGAACGCCATATACTGCTTTTTGTTTGATGATGAAAGCACGAAATAGCCAAGCGGTAAAAAGGTTAAAAGCGCCATATCGTTAGCAATAAGCATAGAGCCTATAAAGGTAACGTAAACCAAAGCTAAAATGCACGCCCTAGTGTTTTTAAACAGCCTTACTATCTTCTTTGCTAAAATATAGAAAAACTTTATATTTTTTAACGCGCAAACCACCGCTAAAACACAAAATAGGCAAGATAGCGTTTTATAGTCAAAATAATCAAGATACTGCCTATCTATCGGCACGAAAATAGAGGTTATAAGCGCCGCAAAAAAGGCAATAACTGCTATTGCGTTTTTCTTTAAAAAGAGTTTTAAAGTCAAAATCCAATCTCCTTCGTTTACTTTTAAGTAAACGCACTAACCTAAATTATACAATAATTATATTCTTTTTACAACCGTTTTGTTATTGCGCATAAAAAAAGGCTCGCCAGAATTTACAGCAAGCCTTTTATTTAATTTGTTTAACGTTAGTAGCTTAAAAAGGGTTTTTAATACCCATATAGGTTTAAAATACCGCTTATAAAGCCACTTTACCACGCTTGATTATCTTAATATGCGTCGAAGTTTAAGGTGTTATAGGTCTTAGTGCCGTCGCTATGAACGACTGCAAGAACACAACCGCGCCAGTAGTTTTTATCGTTCCAGTTACACGGTGCTATTTCCACAGTGATTTCTTCACCGGCAAAGGGGAATAGGAATGAATACTGTGAAGCACTGCCGTTGTAAAGATTAATGGTAGTGCCATCTGAAGCCTTAAGCGTCATAGTTGTGTAATAAGGTGATTCAACAACCTGAATGCTTACAGTAAGAACAAAAACGGTGGTTGAATAGTCTACGGTTGAATCTAAGTTATAGAATTCTGCGCCCGTTTTACCGGTTACAAATTTTGCCGTTGAGTATTCGTGCTTACCGTAAAGATTTACTTCAATAACTGCGTTAACTATACAGGTTTGACCGGCAAATGCAGAAGAATCATCCTTAACGTAACGTTCACGTTCACCGCTTAATATAACCATATGACCGATTTCTAAGCCTTCAAACTGAGCGGTATCGTTAACTAAAACGGTAATAACAGAGCCGTCTTCACCAAATAGGTAGAAGCCGTTTTTGTTAACTACTGAAGGACCAACTATACCCTTTACGGTAACCTTGCTTGCTTCGCCGTTGTTAGGTGCAACTGCAATAGCTTCTGCAACGGTAATGCTTTCTATTGCATCTGCGTTAAGCATTTTAACCTCTACGGTTGTGCTGTATGCTTCATATTCGCCAAAGCTTGCGCTTACCGTTACGGTTGCCGTACCGTTCTTGTTGCAGTGCATTATAACCTTGCCTTCGCTTTCTTCAAAGTAAACGATTTCTTCATTTGATGATGAATAGCTAAGCTTAACACCTTCAAAGCCTAAAAGCTCAGAAGAAACTTCCGTGTTCATTTCCTTAGCGGGATCTGCGCCGTAAACAGCTTCAAACTGATCTAAAGCGTGATAATCAACTGCAAACTTGGTTGCATTATTAAGGTCAAACTCAAATCCGTTATCTTCTACTGCTACGGGATAGAAGCGGAAGAAGCAAGCGGTTGCACTACTCTTTGCGTTTAAGTTCATTAGATATGCGGTGCAAATCTTACCGTCAAACTCATCAAGCCAACCGTAATCGTTACCGTTGCATTGTGAGTACACGTAAGTACCGGTTTCGCCGTCTAAATCGTTAAAATAATAGTTGGTAAAGCCGTTGCCGGGCACCTTTTTTATAAGCGCGGTAACCTTGTAAATAAGGGTGGTTATATCTTCGCTTACAGGTGTTTCCAGCATAGCCTTAACGGTGTTTTCTTCAATCCATTCTTTGTTAAATTCGTGTGAGCCGTTATCGTTTGAAATCAAGGTTGCGTTTTCAAGTTGATTACAACCCTTATAGCCGTGCTTTTCTGCACTTGCCTGTTCACTTTCTAAAATCCAATAGGTCTTGCTTGCGTTAACGGTAATTTGATTACCAACGCTAACTCTACCTGCAATATTTGCATCGTAAATATAAATAGAAGAGGTATCGTCTACTAAAATAACACCGCTGGGCTTTAAGCCGTTTGCATAAGTTATTGCTGCAACAACACCGCTAACCTGTACCTTTGCGCCGACTTCTGCACTTCTTGCAGATAAAATAGTGCTTTGAACGTAACTTCCGTCATCTTCAACCACTGCGTGTTCAAATTCAATTATGCGCGCGTTTTGAACCTCTTTGGTGCCGTTATAGTTTTGTAAGATACAATGAAGAAGTACTGTGTCGCCCTTGTAAGGCTTATCTTCCATTTGTGCATAACTTAAAGAGCCGTCTGCACTGTAAGCACCGTAAACGTAAATAGTACCCGTTTCGTCGCTAACGTTCATTTCGCCGTAATTAGCATTTAAAACGCTATCTACAACAACTCTGATGTAATATCTTTCCGTGGTAATATTACCGGGCTCGCCACAAAGCTCTAACGCCTTAGCAACGGTAATAATTTCGTACTCATCTTCACCGCCGGGTTCTTTACCGCCTTGGTCTGCACTGCTGCTAGATGAATCTTCGCTATCTTCACCACCGGGTTCTACACCACTGCTAGATGAATCTTCGCTATCTTCACTCCCTTCATTAGATGCGCTTTGCATCTCTGAATCTAAAGAAGAATTGCTTTCTTCTATGCTCGAACCTTCGCTTGCGCTTAATTCTTCACGGGGCTTTGTTCCAACGTTACAAGCAGTAACAAACGTTAAGGTTGCAACGAGTAACAGTAAGAGTAAATAAAACTTCTTCATTTTTACACCTCACAAAAAAAAGATATATTCATTATAACATTTTTACTTTGATAAAGTAAAAT
>JAZSMG010000057.1:0-3244 GCA_045535775.1 Christensenellaceae bacterium
GTAGTTATGAAGCTTGGCGTTATTCAACAAATAGATACGCCCACTAACTTATTCGATTATCCCGAAAACAAGTTCGTTGCAGGCTTTATAGGTACTCCTCAAATGAACTTCTTCGAGGTTGATATTAAGCGTGAGAAGGAAATGCTTAACGTTACCTTTAAGGATGGACAAACGGTGCAGCTAGAGCTTTCAAAATTACGCACCATTCAAGAAGAATACCTAGACGGTAACTCTCACAGCGTATATCTTGGCGCAAGAGGGGAAAATATGAAGGTTGACGAAAAGGGTGTTAAAGCAACTCTTACCATTAAAGAGGTTTTAGGTAACACAACCCAGTTATTCCTTCACTTAGAAGAAAAGGGTAACGATTTTATCGTAAGTGTTCCTGAAAGAAACGATTTATTACCCGGCGACGTTGTAAACATTAAGTTTAACGAAAGGTTCATTCATCTTTTTGATAAAGAAAGTGAACAGTCCATTATGACCAGAGAGTACGGTAATAAGTAATTTATGAAAAAATGGTTTAAATTTTTCTGCCTTAGCTTTTTTTCTAATAAAATTTCTAAGGAAGCGGAAAAACGCAGTTATACGAGCTTTTTTATAGGATTAATTTTAGCTCTGGTATTTCTATGGCTGGGCTTTGCAGGTGGCGATATGTTGCCCTTTAACGCCCATTATAACCGTTCGCCCGGCTTTCAGGCAACGGCGCACGCCTTACTTGCAAACGTAAGCGCAGAAAAGCGCATTACGGTAGAAATACAAAATAACCGCTTAAACGCCAAAAAGCAGGGCGGTGAATACGGTAAAGAGCTTTTAGTAAATACCCTTGAAAACGCTGATGATAAACAAAGCTATTCGGTAAACGGCTGTGAAGCTGTTATAGATTTACGCCCCGCAGATACGCTTGCAGAGGTAGAGGCCTATTGTGTTTCTAACAACGGCGCAAATCTTGAAATTACCTACCAAGAATATCTTGCTTTAAACGAGGCGAACAAGCTTAATTTTGATTTTAAATTAAAATATACGGGCAAGGCGCTTGAGCTAAACGGCGAATTAGTTGAAGGCTATAAAGCTTACCTAGAAGGATTAAGTGAAGAAAACAAGCAGGCAACCGAAAAGCTCGCAAGTGATTTTGCTGAAAGTAAGATAACCCAAGCGGAATATTATAGGGCTATTTACGAGTTATACTTTACCAATTATTATCCAAGTATAAAGGAATATGAAAGCAGTTCTAAAGTACCGCTTTTACGAAATTATTACTATCATCAATATATAAATAAGGGAATTAGTGATTACCTATTTATATTTGACGATTATTTAGCAGGCTCGTTTACAACTCAAAAGGGGATAATCCTTTCATTTTACGGGTTTTATAACAACGTAGATAACGGAATTTTAATTGCAGAAGGGGTTGAACAGGCCAAGGCAAACGAGCTGGTAGATAAGTTTATAAAGAGCGCATACGGCTCAATTACCTCTTTAAGCTTATACGCCCACGCAATGAACACCTTATCTCTAGCGCCGTTTATAGCGCTTATGCCTATGGTAGTAACGCTACTAGCCTATTCGCTACTTAAATTACGCGGTGTAGAAAGCATAAACACGTTGGGCTCTGCGTTTAAAATTATTGGTTCTTACGTTTGGTTTTCTGCTTTAATATCAACCGTGTTAACGGTAATAATTGCATTTTTCGTTCAAAGAAGCATGATTAACGCGTTACCGCTGGTATTCTTTTTTATAACTCTTGCAGTTAGAGCTATAATATTTGCGGTAAAGGAATCTCAAGCGTATATAAAACAGTTAGAGCAACAGGAAGAAAGTGTAGGAAGGGAGGTTTAATTTGTTACTTTGCATTGGTGAAATTCTTGCCGATATGATCGGCGAAGAAAAAAACGGAACTACTACGTATGAAAGAAAGGCTGGCGGAGCGCCCTTTAACGTAGCGTGCGCATTAAAAAAATTTGGCGCAAGCGTTAAATTCGTTGGTAACGTCGGCGACGATTTAATAGGTAAGTTTTTAATAAAATACGCCAAGGATTTTGGCATGGATACCACTTATATTCATAAGGATAGCGAGCGTAATACAACACTTGCCTTCGTTGAATTAAACGAGGAAGGTGATAGAGATTTTTGCTTTTACCGCAAAAATACGGCAGATTACGTTATGCCGGCGGTTAACGACGAGCTTATTAAATTGGCAGATATCGTGTGCGTTGGCTCGTTAATGCTATCCCATCCAAGGGGTGTGGATTTTGCGCTTGACGTTATAGAACGCGCGCACGCATTTGGAAAAACGGTTGCTTTTGACGTTAACTACCGCACCGATATTTATAAGGATAAGGAAAGTGCGGTACAAACGTATAAAAGAATTTTGGCTGTTGCGGATATCGTTAAGTTTTCTGAAGACGAGGTTGAAACCTTTACTGAAGAGTACGTTAACACCTTAACCGATAAGTTGGTTTTAATAACCTTAGGTAAAGATGGTAGTGAGTGGAGATATAAGGGTAAGAAAAACCGAGTATCCACTATTACGGTTAAGCCGGTAGACACGACCGGGGCGGGGGATGCCTTTTTTGCAGGAGCTCTTTCCGTTTTAGATAAAAAGGTGGGAAGCCCCTTGACGGAACAAACGCTTAACCAGGCTTTAAAATTTGGTAATATTGCGGGTGCGTTAAATACCACAGGTCGCGGTGCGATAGATAACTTACCCGATTTAGATACTGTGAACAAGTATCTTAATAAATAATTGAAGGAAAGAGAATTGATGATGAAAAAGAGTTTTAGAATTTCAATTTTAGCATTGATTGCCGTTGCAAGCTGTGTTTTTGCTACTTTTGCTTACTTAAACACAAGAACGGTTAAGGCAGTTAACATGGAAAGCGCAACAGACAGCTTTACCCTTTCAGAAAAATCTTACGAGGCGGATGAAAAATTCGTTTATACCGCAACAGTTTCTTTTGAAAGCGGTGTGGCTTCAGGTCTTGCGTTCGGCTCAGAACAGGATTCACACTATTGGGTATTTAACGTAGATAGAGCAGCAAACAGAGTAAAGCTTATTTATTTTACGGTTGAAAACGGTCAAACTAGCGCAGTAGAGCTATTAACGGACTATTTTATCGGTAACGATAAGATGACTGATAGCGAAAGACGCTTAGTAGGGGCTAAGGTTGCAAATATAGATAAGGTTCAGCTTAAAGTAATTATCACGCCTGAAGAAGGGGCTGTTTATGCGGAATTTTATGCA
>JAZSMG010000211.1:0-2433 GCA_045535775.1 Christensenellaceae bacterium
CTTTTACCTCGTTAAAAGCTATCACGTGTGAAAGCTCTTTACTGCCACGAATACTCTTATCTTTTAACGTTTCTCTTAATGAAGCACATGAAAAAGCACCGTATTCGCCATTTTGTGCAGGCAGATAGGTATAGGATAACATATCGTAATTGGGCACTGCTTTAACAGAAGAAAAGGAAACACCCCTTTGCATATCTATTTTATAAAGATCAACCCTACCTACGTTATGAATTGCCTGATGTGCTATCGAAATATCTTTTTCTGATATATTCTTCGTAATTGTATAAATTTGGTCTGCAGGTGAACATTCACCAAGATAATTGGTTTTGCAAATATATGCAAATATATATTCTAACAATTTTCCCATATTTTTACCCCTTAATTAAGCCTTTTTTATACATCAACCAAATAATTGGAAGTTCTACTCTTAAGCGACGCGGTCTGAATAAGACTTCTTTTGTTTCATTTATCGTTCTACCCAAGCAATCATCCGTACCTAGTGCAGAGCAAGTGAAAAACTTAATATTTTTATAGTTTGCTTTTAAAGTAGCCATTTGCTCACTGTTACCCCTTGCCCTTAAATAATGCTCTAATTCGTAGCTTGAACAGTCTATATGTCTTTCTAACGCACTGCCTTCATATTTTCCGTTTTTGGGGAATAACTCTATGACGTTTTCTTTAATAACGTGACAGTTACTATCAAAACAGAATTCCATATTGCCCTCTTTTTTAGCGTACTCACTAAGCTTTAAATCGTGCTTCGTAAACACAATGGCTATGGGCATAGATCTCATATCTATATTGCCTTCTGATATGTGCGGAATTCGTTGCAAGGTTGTAAGAAGATCATCAACGATTCTTTCACTTGAACCGTCAATAACGGCAAGTAAACAGTCTGCCATATTAAGCGCTCTTACGTGCGTTGTGTTACTGTTTCTAAACATTTCGCCGGGAATATCATAGAAAAATGCATGGCCCAAATTACCGAATTGATAACCGATTGGGTGCCAAGATAATCTATCTGCACTAGACATATTCGTTTGGCTTTCTACGTTTCCGCCAACAGACATAACGTATCTTTTTTTAATATCGTAACGGGTAGAGCTTCTTATTCTTTCGCAATCTTCAGAAAATTTGTAATTACCGCCACCACCTTCCAGATTATAAAATTTGACTTCTTCTACGGCTTTATAACCTTTACCCTTTTTATCAAATGCAGTTAAAATTTTGTTTAAAATAAAGGGATTTGATCTTATTCCGTGATCATCACCGCCATCTTGCATATTAAACAGTGATGAAAGATAAATGGTTTTGCCTGATTTTGGGAAGCCTGCAACAACAACGTTCATGCTTGGACGCTCTGCATATCCTTTAGGAATAATTAAATGGTCAACGCCTATATGCCCATTATCAATCGGATTAGTATTTGTTTCTGATTCCTTTAATTTTAATTCACAAACAACGGTTAGCCTACCTTTCAATTTAGCATCGTCACTGTTTTTGCTTAACACATTCCCTTGGCAATCCACAATCATGGTTGTGCCTTCTTTATATTTTGGGTGAGGTAGCATTGGTTTACCGCAGTACGGACATCTGGGATTGCTTAAAGACGTTTTATTGCTTTCCTTACGCTCCTCTCTGCGCTGTGCCTTATCTTCCATTGTAAAATCAGATTCATCAACAAGCAAATAATAGCTACCGTCTGATTCATTTAAAAAAGTAAGTCTGTAATCGTGTCTGTTAGCGTTTGCAACACGGAAAAGACCTTTATAAGAGTCCTCTACTCTGCCGTTCGCCTTCAGTTCAATAACTATCTTTTCATCAACTGAATCCATTCTATTCACGTAATTATTGTTATCGCCAACCAAAACGGGCTTTGAACCCTGCTTTTGAATTAAACAGAGCTCTATATTATTTTTGATAAGCGGATATATTACGTGAATTTTAAGTAAGCCCCTTGATTCTATAATTTTGTATGAAATAGTTTCTTTTTTGGCGTAATTTATAGTAAATTTATAGCAGTTGCTTATTTTGGGCTCTTCAAATTCATTTTCTAAAAAGGCAATTACACCGCAACCGGAAAGTTCACCTTCAATACCTTTAATGAAAATAGAATTATCCCTACTTATGTAACGTGCTTCCGCAAACCCCTTTGCGCTTTTTTTGCAATGCCATACTTCAGGTTTGATTTTTGTGTTCGTTATATCCGGGAACTCTATATCGTTTAATGAAAAATACACTTTTGCGCCAACGTACTTCTCTTGCATGCTCTTTGGAACGTATACCTGTGCACACATTGTGCTACCTTCACCGTCATAATCTTGGAAAAGATAGAAATCTAACGCCTTGTTATACGGTTTACCCATATTTTGTTCGCCCATAGCGATACATTTATAATCAAAAAAGAACTCGCTCATTTTCTTCTCCTGTTAC
>JAZSMG010000058.1:0-10533 GCA_045535775.1 Christensenellaceae bacterium
CCGTCGTTAATACCTGATGCGTTACCTGCGGTTACGGTTCCGTCTGGCTTAAACGCGGGGCGTAGAGTGCCAAGCTTTTCTAAAGAAGTCGTGCGGTTGATGTATTCGTCTGCATCAAATAAAACTTCCTTTCTGCCAACCTTAACGGTAAGAGGAACTATTTCATCTTTAAACTTACCTGCATCCTGTGCTGCGATTGCCTTTTCTTGTGACTTAATAGCAAATTCATCCTGCATAGCGCGGGTAATGCCGTATCTTTCTGCAACGTTTTCTGCAGTGATACCCATGTGCATATTGCCAAAAGCATCGGTAAGAGAATCTATAAGCATATGGTCGATAAGCTTCATTTCGCCCATCTTGTTACCTGAACGAACCTTTCCGGGAACAAGGAAGGGAGCTCCACTCATAACTTCAGTTCCGCCGGCTGCAATTAAATTAGCTGCGCCTGCTTTGATAGAAAGAACTGCGTTAATAACAGCCTTCATACCGCTACCGCATACCATATTGATTGAATAAGCGGGAATTTCAACGGGAACGCCTGCGTTGATAGCAACCTGTCTTGCAGGGCCTTGCTTTACGCCTGCGGGTAATACGTTACCCACGATAACCTCGTCTAACCATTCGGGATTAACGTTACCTGCTTCAAGAGTAGCCTTTAAAACACTTGCTCCTAAATCGGTAGCCGTGGTATTTGCTAAAGTTCCAAGCATACTACCAATAGCGCTTCTTTTTGCGCTTACTAAATATACTTTGCTCATTGGGTTTTCCTCCTAAATCCTTAATTATATACTATAATATTTTTTGAAGCTCTTTGAGTACTGCTCCTGCATCTGCAACTATGCCAAGGTTAGCAACCTTAAATATAGGCGCGTTCTTATCGGTGTTAACTGCAACTATGAATTCAGATTCTTCCATACCTGCAAGGTGTTGAATTGCACCGCTAATACCAAACGCTAAATATGCTTCAGGGCGAACGGTTTTACCCGTTTGACCTACCTGTGAACAATGACCTATAACGCCGGCATCTACAAGTGAACGTGATGCAGATACCATACCCTTAAGCTTACCTGCAACCTCAAAAGCAGGCTCAATGTTCTTAACGCCTCTACCGCAAGATACTAAAATCTTTGCATCCTCTATATTTTCAACGCATTGAATTTCCTTAACCTCTTCTACTACCTTAACTGCGAATTTTGATTCTTCCCAAGTAATAGAATCACAAACGATTTCACCCTTTCTTGAATCCTCTTTTTCAAGCTTCTTCATAACGCCGGGGCGTACCGTTGACATTTGAGGACGGCTATCCGGGCAAATAATCGTTGCAAATAAATTTCCGCCAAAGGCAGGACGTGTCATAAATAAGCTACCCTGCTCATCCATTTCTAGCTTAGTACAGTCAGCGGTAAGACCGGTTTTTAGTCTTGCTGAAAGTCTGGGCGCTAAATCTCTACCAATGCTGGTTGCGCCAAATAAAATAACTGAAGGCTCGTACTGCTTAGCAAGGTGAGTAACTGCTTGAGCGTAAGGCTCGGTTACGTAGGTTGCAAGTCTTTCGTCATCTACAACGTGAACCTCGTCTGCGCCGTAAGCAATAAGCTCGCTTGCCTTTTCCTTAATATTATTACCTAATAAGATTGCAATAACCTTTTCATTAGTTTTTTCTACTAACTCGCGGGAAGCGCCTAAAAGCTCGAACGCAACGCTTTGAATTTCACCGTCGCGCTGTTCGCAAAATACCCAAACGTTTTTTGCCATATTTCTTTACCTCCCTATATTAAGTGGCGCGTTTTTAAAGCGTCCACAATGGTCTTAGCTGCGCTTTCTGCGTCTAATTCCAACGTTTCAATAGTCTTATCAAACTGCTTGGTGGCGGTTGATTTTACCTTGGTGGGTGAACCGCTTAAGCCGATATCTTCACGGTTTAAGGTTAAATCCGCAAAGGTGATTATACCTATTTCCTTTTCATCTTGATCAACTATATCCCAAACGTTCATGTATCTTGGGGGACATAAGGTTGAAAGAACGGTTACTAAGCATTGACCGCTAACCTCTAAGGTTTGATATCTATCTTCAAACTGTCTTTTAACGATAAGAACCTCTCTTTCGCTATCGTAATCAACTGCGGCAGCGTAAGTTATTTGAGGAATTTGTAAATGCTCTGCAATTTGAGGACCTACTTGAGCGGTATCCCCGTCTATTGCCTGACGGCCACAGAATACGATATCTGCCCCCAATTTCTTAATTGCTCCTGCTATAATGGTGGAGGTTGCTAAGGTATCGCTACCGGCAAACGCTCTATCGGTAAGCAAGAAGGCTTCGTCTGCGCCCATTGCAAGCGCTTCTCTTAACGCCTTTTCTGCTTGTGCCGGGCCCATGGTTAATACCGTTACGGTTGCACCGTGCTTTTCTTTAAGCTGAAGAGCAACCTCTAAAGCCGTCTTATCGTCTGGGTTTATAATACTTGGAACACCGTCACGCTTTAAAGTGTTGGTAACGGGATCTATTTTAATTTCCGTAGTGTTAGGAACTTGCTTAATACAAACTATAATTTTCATATCTTAGCACCTCACTTTTTCAAAAGAGCTCCCGAAATAACCATTCTTTGAACTTCGCTAGTTCCTTCGTAAATTTCGGTAATCTTCGCATCTCTCATCATTCTTTCAACGGGATACTCACGGGTATAGCCGTAACCGCCGTGTAGCTGAACGCATTTAGTAGTAACCTCCATAGCCGTTTCTGATGCAAATAGCTTAGCCTGTGCAGCGTTTACGGATAAGGTGGGAAGCTTGTTTTGCTTAGCGTCGGTAGCAACGTAAACTAAACATCTTGCAGCCGCAATCTTAGTTGACAAATCAGCAAGCACGAACTGCGTGTTTTGGAAGGCAGAAATGGGCTTTCCAAACTGCTTTCTGCTCTTTACGTAAGCAACGGTAGCGTCTAACGCACCTTCTGCAATACCAAGAGCTTGGGCCGCAATACCAATACGTCCGCCGTCTAAGGTCTTCATTGCAATCTTAAAGCCGTCGCCACGCTTACCTAATAGATTTTCTTTGGGTACTTTTACGTTTTCAAAGATAAGCTCGCAGGTAGAAGAGCCTCTAATACCCATCTTCATTTCCTTTTTACCAACGGAAAATCCTTCAAAACCGCTTTCTACTATAAAGGCAGACATTTCAGGGCCTTTAAGTCCTTTGCCCGTTACCGCTATAATAATATAAACGGACGCGTATCCTGCGTTAGTAATAAATATTTTGCTACCGTTTAATAGGTAGTGATCTTCTTTTTCTATTGCAACCGTCTGTTGGTTACTGGCATCAGTACCGGCGTTGGGCTCTGTAAGGCCAAACGCGCCAAGCTTAGCGCCACTTGCTAAATCAGGCAAATATTTTTGTTTTTGCTCAGGTGTGCCGTATTCTAAAATAGGAGCTTGACAAAGTGAGGTGTGAGCAGAAAGAATAACGCCCGTGGTTGCGCAGTGCTTAGAAAGCTCTTCAACCGCGCTTATATACATATTATAATTTCCGCCAGCACCGCCGTATTCCTTAGGAACGATAATACCAAGCAAGCCGGCTTTTGCCATTTTTTCTACCGTTTCAACTGGAAAACGCTCCTGCTCGTCTACTTCCTGAGCAAGAGGCTTAACCTCCTTTTCGGCAAAATCCTTAATCATCTGTTCAAATAAAATGGATTTGTAATCAGCCATATTTTTCTCCTTAAGCGTCAAACTTAACGGTTGCCATACCGGTTATAACGGCCTTACCGTCTTGATTATAACAAGTGGTGTTTAGTTTAATAATCTTTTTATCTTCACGTATTTCTGCAATTTCTACCTCTGCAGTTACGTCGTCACCTAAAAATACGGGAGCAGTAAAACGCAATTCCTGACCAAGATAGATAGTGCCGGGGCCGGGAAGCTTATTTGCAAGAACCGCAGAAATAAGACCGCTTGTTAAAATACCGTGCACTATTCTCTTTCCGAATACCGTTTGTTTAGCGTAACCGTCACTCATGTGAATGGGATTTACATCTAAACTAATGCCTGCGAATGCGGTTACGTCAGCTGCTGTAAAAGTTTTTTGAATTGACGCCTTTTGACCTACTTTCAATTCGCTAAAAGTCATTTTTTTAATACCTCCGTTAAAGAAATATGAATAATGTTCATATTTTGTCTATCTATATTATATTACATAAATTGGGCTTTGTCAATAGCAAATTAAAAAAAAGTTTAGTAAAAAAGTAATTTTTTTAAGTTTTTAAAGATTTGTACCCCATTAAGCAAAAAAATGGCGTAATTATAGACTGCTTTCAATTTTGCAAACACGTTTTGGCGTTTTATATATATTATGTGTCGCGCATTAAAAAAAACAGGTAAAATTTTATTCTTTTTTATTGCAATATTTTTAAGTTTGTGTTATAATTTCCGCGTTGAAATTGTGATTAAAGGAACTTTTGAAGTAATGAAATCAAATCAAACGCTACCCCAAGGCGTTAACAAACCTAAAACTAAGCTTGGGCAAATAAAAATGGATAAGCTTATAACTACTGCAGAGCATTTGTTTACCCAAAAGGGGTTTTATAACACCTCTATTGCAGACATTTGCAAGGAAGCCCAAACAGCCGTTGGTACTTTTTATATATATTTTGATACCAAAACGGACGTTTATCGCTTTTTAATGGAAAAGTATAAAACGGAAATTAGAAATCTGCTTGCTAAGGGTATTGCAAACTGCACTACCCGTTACGAAAAGGAGCGTGAGGGCATTAAGTGCTTCGTAAAATACGCGGTATCTAATCCCAACGTATACGACATTATTTGGGGAAGCCTTTCTATAGACCGTAATATGTTCGTTGATTATTACGAATCTTTTGCTAAAAGTTATATCAAATCTTTGGATCGCGATAAAAATGAGGTTTCATCGCTAGACCACACTACGATAGCCTATATTTTAATGGGAATTTCAAACTTCCTTGGGTTAAGGGCTATGTTCGAAGAAATGAATGATGAAAAAATAGACGAAATGATAGATAACAGCGTTATGCCGGCACTTTCTAAGGGTTTTTTAGTTTGCTAATATCATTTTAATGCGCGTTTTAAACGCGCTTTTTTTTATGCCTTTTTTTACCGCTGCCTTTAGATTTTTTTGCCCTGATTTTTCTTTAAAATAAATTTAAAAATGGGTATTGACATATAATGTGTTTAGTGGTATAATTATAGTTAGCCACTCGGTATATACTTGCAATATGGGCAAGAGTTTCTACAAGCCACCTTAAATGGTTAACTACCGCAAGCAAACTACTTTGTTATCGCATTTTAAAAGTGGACAAAATAAAGCAAAACGCGAAATTAACCATAAGGACGGTAAAAAATATATGAAACTTATTATTGACGGAAGGGAAACGGTTGCCCATCAAAATCAAACTCTTTTGCAAATTATAACCGAAATGGGATTTATTAACGGCAAACTTTCACACGATCCTATCGTTGCAAAAATCGCAGGTGAAGTATTCACTCTTAATTACGTACCCACACGCAAAAGAAGAAGTAAAAACGATAAGCCTTCTTTAAGGAAGGCTATTGAGGCTTCTAACGGTAAGGTTACTCTTTTAAGATATAGCGACCCTCTTGGTATGGATGCGTACAAAAGAACCGCACAGTTTATTTTATTTGCAGCAATTAAAAAGCTTTGGCCGGAATCTGAAGCGCAGATGAATTGCACGGTTGGCTCCGGTTTATATATTAAAGTTGCTAACGCAAAGGATTTTAACATTAAAAAATTAAAGGTGCAAATTGCAAAAATGGTTAGTAAAAACGTTAGCCTTAAAAGAAAAACCATACCAACGGAAGAGGCTATTGAATTTTACCGCAACCAAGGTCAGTTTGATAAATCTAAATTATTGGAATACAGAACGAGTGAAACCTTTAGCATGTACCATTACGGCGACTTTGCGGACTATTTTTACGGCGAAATGGCGCCATCTACAGGCTTTTTAAAGGTATGGGATATCTTACCTGCTCCAAACGGATTTATGTTTATATTCCCCGATGCACTTAACCCCGATAAGCTTTCTAATTATAAGGAAAGCCCAAACTTCTTTAACGTATATACGGAAGGTAAGCAATGGGGTGAGCTTATGAAGTGCCAAACGGTTGCAGATCTTAACGAAATGGTCGATAACGGGCGTATACGCACACTTATTCAAGTTAACGAAGCCCTTCATGAGAAGCGTTTTTCACAAATTGCAGATGCTATTTGCCAACGCGGGGCAAAAATTGCAATGCTTGCAGGCCCATCTTCTTCAGGTAAAACAACCTCTGCAAACAGGCTTGCAACCCAGCTTAGAGTTCACGGCAAAAACCCCATTTTAATGAGCCTTGACGATTACTATTTAGATAGAGATAAAATCGCACCCGGACCGGACGGCAGTATTGACCTTGAACATATTAACACTATTGATACAGAGCTTTTTGCAAAACACCTTACACAGCTTTTAAAGGGTGAAGAGGTTGAACTTCCCACCTTTAATTTCAAGATTGAAAAGCGCGAATGGTTAGGTCATAAGCTTAGACTTGATGAAAGCACCGTTATTATAGTTGAAGGGCTTCACGCGCTTAATCCCGTACTTCTTCCAAAAGATGCAGATGCAAACTCTATAGTTAAAATATACGTAAGCCCCTTGCTTGCACTTAACTTAGATAACCACAACAGAATACCTTCTAGCTATCTAAGACTTTTAAGGCGCACCGTGCGTGATTATGAAACAAGAAACTCATCCGTTCAAAAAACGCTTTCTATGTGGGATTCTGTTAGACGCGGTGAAGAAAGATGGATATTCCCCTTCCAAGAACAGGCGGACTTTATCTTTAACAGCTCTACCCTTTACGAGGTTTGTATTTTAAAAAGACATATCTTCCCCTTACTTAACAAGGTAGAGCCCTGCGATGACTGTTACGACGAAGTTCGCTCTATGGTTAAGTTCCTTAACTTTATTCACGAAGCAGACGTGGATGATGAAATTCCGCCCACCAGCTTAGTGCGTGAATTTATTGGCGGAAACACCTTCTATCTTAAATAAAATCACCAAAAAGTGGCGCTATAACACGATTAACGCCACTTTTATATTAGGAGCATTATGCACAAATACAATTATTTTACAGCACAAGAATTAAAACCTAAGGGCTGGCTTTTAAACCAATTAAGGCTACAGGCAAACTCTTTAAGCGGTAACTTAGATAAGGTTTGGAAGGACGTTAAAAACAGCGCTTGGATAGGCGGTGACGCAGAGGGATGGGAACGGGTTCCCTATTGGTTAGACGGATTTATTCCGCTTGCTTACCTGCTTGAAGATGAAGATCTTATTGCAAGAGCAACAAAATACGTTAAGGCAATTATTAACAACCAGCAAAGTGACGGTTGGATTTGCCCTTGCACAAAAGAGGAGCGCAAAAGCTACGACGCATGGGCAGTTTTGCTTATTTCTAAGGTACTAACCGTTTACGCCGAATGCTCTTTAGATAAAGATATTCCCAAGGTTATTTTTGACCTTTTAAACAATTTATATACCCTTTTAAAGAATGGCGAAATTAAACTTTTTGGTTGGGGTAAATACCGTTGGTTTGAGGGATTAATTGCCATTGAATTTACTTTAAAGCATTATAACGAAAAATGGCTTTACGATTTAGCAAAGCTGCTAAAGGAACAGGGAATTGACTATAAAAGCGTCATAGGTTTATGGAAACGCCCCCTTAACAAGTGGACTTTCGACACCCATATAGTTAATATTTGTATGGCGTTAAAGGGCGAGGCGCTTTATTCTTCGCTATTTAATAACGCAGATACGAGCGAGGTTGATTACTTGCTTTCCGTTTTGCAAGAATATAACTCTACCCCCGTTGGTATTTTTACCGGGGATGAATGCCTTTCAGGTTTATCCCCCATTCAGGGAACTGAGCTTTGCGCGGTTGTTGAGCAAATGTATTCTTATGAGATTCTTTACAAAATTACAGGTGAAGCGCGTTGGGCAGAAATGCTTGAATTGGTTAGCTTCAACGCACTTCCTGCAACTATTTCAGATGATATGTGGGCGCACCAATACGTGCAAATGAGCAACCAAATTGCTTGCAAAAGATTCCCGGGAAAGGCCATTTTTAGAACGAACGGTGAAGAAGCGCATTTGTTCGGATTAGAGCCAAACTACGGTTGTTGCACTGCAAACTTTAACCAAGGTTGGCCCAAGCTTGCTCTTTCTGCTTTTGCTTATAACAAAAACGAGGTGGTAAACGTAATCCCTCTACCTTCTTTACTAACAACTGATGACTTTAGCATTGAGGTTGTCACCAAATACCCCTTTAAAAATAGCATAATTTATAAAATAAAGGCACAAAAAGCCTTTAATTTTGCTATTAGGCTTCCCTCCTTTATAAAAAACCTAACCGTAGACGGAAAACCTTACAGTTCTTACGGCGAAAATATATCGTTTACTATTGAAAAGGGTGAAAGAGAGATTGCAATAACTTTTGACGTTGAACCCGAAATTATTAACAGACCTTACAACCTAAACAGTATTAAATACGGTTCTTTAATATTCGCATTACCAATTTACTTTAAAAGAATTATGTTAGAATTTGAAAGGAATGGTGTTGAACGTAAGTTTCCCTACTGCGACTATGAATATTTACCTGTAACTGACTTCAATTACGCATTATATAGCAAAAAACTTACCGTTGAAGAAAGAGAGGTTGACCAAGTTCCCTTCTCTTCACAAAACCCACCAATAGTTATTAAATGTGAAGCGGTAAAAATTGACTGGGGATATGAGGACGGTTACGATAGCGTATGCGCAAAAATCCCCAATAACACTGCGCCTATTGGCGAGATAGAAGAAAAAGAACTATACCCTTACGGCTGTGCCAAACTTCGCATAACAGAAATACCATTTGCAAAAAAGTAACGTTATCAAATTAAAACAAACCAATATTAAAGGCGGTTAAAACCAATCGGTTAACCGCCTTTTTTTGTTATACAATTATATTAAACGTAATGAGACTATCAACTAAAAGTCACCCTATAAATCAATTAACAGCTATTTGGACTAATTTTCACCAGACAAATATTTAGTAAGCGCAATAACTGTTTGGGCGTCTTTAGATGAAAGCTTTTTAAAATAAGAAAGTAAAACAATTTCTTGATTTCCAGATATATCTTCATCACAAAAAAACTCCGCCAAGCTAATATTAAATGCTTTACAAAAACATTCTAACGTAGATATGCTAGGAGTAGATTTTCTAGCAAACATATTAGCAATAGTGGATTGGGTGATCCCAGATTCTTCAGATAATTTATAATAAGTCCAATTTCTTTCGATTCTCAATTTATCAATTTTAGAAAGTACGTCCATAAAAATACACCTCTTTAACCGCACTAATTCACCTTAATATATATTATACTTCACAATTGTAAATACATACTACCCAATTGCTTGACTTTTATATTACAATTGAGATATAATGAAATTAGTTAACCTTAAGGAGGTAAAAAATGAAAAAGAAAATTCTAATTAGTGTTATTTCACTTATTGCAGTGCTTGCAATTGGCGTTGGTGTGTTCGTATTATTACCCGAACAAGGCAACGGTGTTACGAAGCCAACGCAATACACTATTCAAGAAGTTTATGCACAGGCTCAAACCCTTGGTTTTTCCGGAAGTTTAGAGGATTTTTTAGCCGTATGTAAGGGTGAACAAGGTGCAAGTGGAAAAAGTGCGTACGAATTAGCCGTTGAAAACGGTTACCAAGGCACTCAAGAAGAATGGATTGAATCACTTAACGGAACAAACGGTAAAAACGCATACGAATTAGCCGTTGAAAACGGTTACCAAGGCACTCAAGAGCAGTGGCTTAATTCACTTGTTGGTAATGGCATTCTAAGTGTTGAAAAAAGTAACTCGGAAAACAATACCGATACTTATACCGTTAATTTTACAAACGGAACAAATATGTCTTTTAGCATAATTAACGGTATTGATGGCAACGGAATTCTTTCGATAGAAAAAACTAACACAAGCGGAAATTTAGACGTTTATACTATATACTTTACCAACGGAGAAAGTGCAACTTTTACCGTTACCAACGGCATTGACGGTGTTGATGGTAAAGATGGTGTTGATGGAACTGACGGAAAGAACGGCAAAGAAATTACCAGCATAACAAAATCAAGCACTAATGGCTTTGTTGATACCTATAAGGTTCTATTTAATGACGGTTCATACCAAAACATAAAAGTAACCAATGGTAAAGACGGTATTGACGGAAAAGATGGCGTTGACGGAAAAACCGTTGAATTTAGAGTTAAAGGCGAATGGTTACAGTGGAAATATACTGATGAATCAGATGATGAATGGAAAAATCTTTACGAAACAACCGGCACCCCTGCACCAGACGGATTAGTTAAAATTTCATTCACACTTAACGGCGGAGCTATGCCAACAGGCACACCTTCAAGCATTGACGTGACTGCAGGAACGGAAATCACGTTAC
>JAZSMG010000059.1:0-3579 GCA_045535775.1 Christensenellaceae bacterium
TGTTACAGTGGTAATTGATGCATTAGAAACCCAATCAAAGTTAGCACATTCTTCATTTGTTAAATTTAAAATAGTGCAAAGCATTGCTTTTGTTGCTCCTGCATGAGTAGCAATAATAACTCTTTCACCTTCATGTTTTTCAGCAAGTGAATTTAAACCGTTTATAGTTCTTTTGCGCAAAGCGGAAAAACTTTCACCTTCTGTGCATTTAGAATTTGCAATATCGTTACGCCATCTTAGTAGGTCTTCAGGATATTTTTTGTAAATTTCTTCAAAGGTTACGTTTTCCCATTTTCCGCCGTAAATTTCATTAAAAGCGGGGTTAGTTATAATTGGTAAATTTAACTTTTCGCTAACTTTTTTTACAGTATCTTTAGCTCTGCTAAGTTCGCTGGAATATATTGCATCAATAGAATAATTTTCTAAAATAAAATTACTAACAAGCTCTGCTTGTTTCATGCCTGTTTCAGAAAGTGGCACGTCTGTTGCGCCTGCGAAAATTCCTTTTTCATTTGCCACACTGTGGCCGTGTCTTACAATTAAAAATTCAATCATTATTATTTATTATCGTTTAAAAATGCTGTTAAGCCCTTTTCAATTGCTAAATAGTCCTTTAAGGCAAAGGTTTCTGCAGCAGAGTGCATTGCAAGCTGAGCAATACCTATATCAACGCTACTGATAGATAACTGTGAAGAACTAATTGCGCCAAGAGTTCCACCGCAGGGTAAATCTGAACGCATATAAAAATCACAGTAAGGAACTTCATTTTTGCTTAGAATATTCTTAAGTGTAGCAGAGCTTAAACCGTCTGTGGTGTAGTTTTGGTTTGCGTGGTGCTTAATTACAATTCCGTTACCAAGTAAAACACTATCCGTCATATCAGAAAATTCCGGGTGGTTTGGGTGAACTGCGTGAGCATTATCACAGGAAACCATAAATGAATTTGATAAAGCAGTTTGAAGATGTTCTGCATCATAACCTAAAGCGCGGTTAATGCGTTCTATCACGTCAAATAGGAATTTAGAGCCTGCCCCCTGTTTGGTACGGCTACCAACCTCTTCGTTATCTGCTAAATAAGCAACGTTAATAAAACTGCCGTTAGAAGAATTTAAAAGAGCGTTAATTGAGGCAATACAACTAGTTAGGTTATCAACTCTGGGTGCACAAATAAATTCATTGTTTACTCCGAAAGTAAAGGGCTCTTGATCGCACACTAAAAATAAATCGCAATCCAAAAGCTTACCGAGGAAGGCTTTTTCTAAATGAGTCTTTAACGCGCCTGCATCACCACCTAGTGCAAATAGGGGAGGACAGTCTGTTTGAGTGTTAACTGCAAAGGATTCGTTTACGTTTCTGCGGAAGTGGATTGCTACACTTGGTATTACGAATCTTTCTTCTGATTGGTAAAGTGTAGAAACAATTTTACCATCTATTTCACCGCAAAGCCTACCGCATAATTTTAAAGGCCTATCAAACCAGCTGTATCTTAATCCTCCGCCATATTGCTCAACGGGAAGTTTAACTGTTCCCGCCGAGGTTAGGGCTTTACCAATCTTAACTTTAAAGCAAGGTGAATCTGTATGCGATGCAACAACGTTATATCCGTTTAACTCTTCGCCAACTGTAAAAGCGATTAAAGCAGAGTCATTACGTGAAACATAATAACGCCCATTTTTCTCGATTGCAAAAGGCTTTTTTTCATCTAATTCTATAAAATTATTAGTCGATAAAATGCCTTTAATTTCATTTGTTAGATGATATGGGGTTTTTGATTTATCAAGTAAATTTAAAACGTTCTTCATAATTATTTTACAATGATATTAACTAAACGTAAGGGAATAATAATTGTTTTAACAACAGTTTTACCCTCTATTAGTTCCTTAATTTTTTCATCTGCAAATACGGCTTCTTCAATTTGTGCGTTAGTCAAATTCTTAGAAAGAACAATTTTTGATCTTATCTTGCTATTTATCTGAATACCGTATTCGGTTTCATCTAAAACTAAGTATCTCTCTTCATGAGTGGGGAAGCTTGCAGTAAATACAGATTTCTTATTGCCAAGTCTAGACCATTCTTCTTCTGCAAAGTGAGGTGTAAGGGGTGCGATTAATAAAACTAAAGTATTAATACATTCTTTTAAAAGTTTAACGTTTTTGTCTTTGCTAAGTGAATCATATTTGTAAATGGCATTAACGAATTCCATTAAGCGAGCAACAACGGTGTTGAATGAGAATACTTCCATATTTCTATCGATACTCTTAATCGCATAGTGCTGAGCGTAAAGAAGTTCTTTTTCTTCCTTTTCATAAGCTAAGGTCTTGTTAAGCTTGTAGCCGTTCACCTTTTCTATAATACGTTCAACTCTTTCAAGGAATTTTGCAATAGACTTAATACCGCCGTCATCCCAAGGTCCACCCTCAACATAGTTAAAGCCGAACATTAGATATAATCTAAATACGTCAGAGCCGTAGGTGGTAATGTAGTCATCAGGGGAAATGACGTTTCCGCGACTCTTACTCATTTTAAATCCGTCAGGGCCAAGAATTAAGCCTTGGTGAGTCAAAGATTTAAAGGGTTCATCAAATTTTAAATAGCCCATATCTCTTAGCGCTTTGGTTATGAAACGCGCATAAAGAAGGTGCATACAAGCGTGTTCTGCGCCACCAACATATTTATCAACGGGTAGAATTTTGTTAATAATATCGGGGTTGAAGGGCATATCCTCATTATTTGCATCTGGGTAACGTAAATAGTACCAGCTAGAGCAAACGAAGGTGTCTAAGGTGTCTGATTCACGAACGGCGTGTCCACCGCAGTGAGGACATTTTGTATTCATAAATCCTTCATGCTTTGCAAGGGGTGACTTTCCGTCGGGTTTAAATTCTACATCGTAGGGAAGTAGAACGGGTAAATCCTTTTCAGGAACAGGAACGATACCGCATTTTTCGCAATAAACAACGGGAATGGGTGCGCCCCAATATCTTTGGCGAGAAATTAACCAGTCACGAAGTCTGTAGTTAACTTTAGAACCGCCTTTGCCTTTAACGTTAAGTGCTTTAAGAACTGCTAATCTGCCTTCTTCACTCGTTAAGCCGTCAAAGGTTCTGCTATTAATCATTACGCCGTCTTCACAGTAAGGAAGAACGTCTTCACCCTTGGTTGAATGAATAACGCGAGTAACGGGCAAACTGTATTTGCTTGCAAACACAAAGTCCCTTGCATCGTGGGCAGGAACACCCATAACCGCGCCGGTGCCGTAAGAATAAAGAACGTAATCTGCAGCATAGATGGGAACTTTCTTGTCATTAATGGGGTTAATTGCATATGCACCGATAAATACACCGGTTTTTTCTCTTGCGGTAGAAAGTCTTTCAATTTCATCTACCTTAGATGTGTTTTCGATATATTCTTCAACTGCAGCCTTGCATTCTTCAGTGCATAACTTCTTAACTAAAGGATGTTCGGGTGCTAAAACAACGTAAGAAACACCAAAAATAGTATCAGCTCTGGTTGTGAATACTTTAAATTCATCACCGGATTCAGCAGTAAAGGTTATTTCACCGCCAACGGATTTACCAA
>JAZSMG010000219.1:0-1899 GCA_045535775.1 Christensenellaceae bacterium
GGCTTTACCGAATTTTCAGCAGCGGGGCGATAATTACTAATGTTTATTGTTCGGTACGTCTTCAGATATTGTCAGCACCATTGCCTTGAAGGTACGGTGCATACCGCCACTTGAAGTGGTGGTTATGATTTTATCTTTATATAAAAGTTAACGGCAATAAAGCGGTTGACAAACAGCTTACAAATTTGTTACAATTAAAGTGATAAATGGAGCTTAAATGATGAATAAAATTTTGGAACTTTTAAAAAAATACCGTGAACAAATATACTATCTATTCTTTGGCGGTTTAACAACATTAATAAGTTGGGGATTATACACAGGGCTTTTTTACTTTGTATTTGGCGAAACGCACAACCTTTTATGCAACGTAATTTCTGAAGCGGTTGCAATTACTTTTGCTTACATTACTAATAAGCTATTTGTTTTTCAATCTAAAACACCTACTTTTTCAGCATTTATACAGGAATTACTGTCCTTTTACGGAATGCGTATTTTATCTTCGCTAATAAATCTTGGCGCAATGTATTTATTGGTTGACGTATTAACCTTTGAGGCTTGGATTTGCAAAATAGCCGTTAATTTTATTATTATTGTTTTAAATTATTTATTTTCTAAGCTATTTATTTTTAAAAAAGGTGAGGGCAATGATGCAACCGGTACAAATCAAGAATAAGAGCTCTGTATATTTTAAATGTTTAAACGAGTTACCCTCAATAAGAGATTTTTCTAAGAATAAAACAGTTTTATTTGCTTCTAAAAAGGTAATGGAAGTTGCAAATTATATTGCCGGAATACTAGAGGGTATAGGGGCTGATTTATACGTTTATCTTACGGATGACGGTGAAAATAATAAGAATATAGAAAAGGCTCTTCTATTTACACAATTTCTAACTTATAACGAAATAGGTCGAAATGACGTTATAATCAATCTTGGCGGTGGCACACTTTGCGATCTAGGCGGATTTGTTGCAAGTGTTTATATGCGCGGAATTGCTTATATTAATATTCCAACCACCTTACTTTGTGCTGTGGATGCTTCAATTGGTGGCAAAACCGCAATAAATGCAGTTGGAGCAAAGAACCTTTGGGGGGTATTTTGCCAGCCGGAAAGCGTTTTAATTGACTGCTATTTTTTAAAGGATTTACCTGATGCTCTTATGGAAGAGGGGATGAGTGAAATTGTTAAATATGCGGTTTTAGACGGCGAATTTGCTAATTTTTTAAGCGGTTTATACGGTTTAAATTGTGTTAAGGAAAAGCTAAATGAAATAGTTTATCATTGCACAAGAATAAAAGCAGGTTACGTTGAAGTTGATGAGTTCGATAAAAATGAAAGAAAATTGTTAAATTTAGGGCATACTGTTGCTCACGCAATTGAGCGATATACAAATTATCAAACAGAACATTCTACAGCGGTAGCTTATGGCTTGATATATGAAACTAAAATTTCTTATGCAGAGGGTTTTATAAGTTTAAAAAGATATAATCAAATAATGGGACTGTGCACTAAGTTTTTAAAGATAGGTAATCAAGTATTAAATAACGAAATATTGCAATTAATGTCTAAAGATAAAAAGAATTATCAAGATAAAATTGTATTCGCTCTTCCAGATGAAGAGGGCGCTACCGTTAGAGAATTTACTCGTGAACAGTTGCAAAATATATTTCAAAAAATTAATAAATAATATAATAGCACGCGTTAATTGCAGAATTTAACTTAGCGCGTGCTTTTTTTGTTGGTAAAAAATAAATTTAATAAAAAAATAAAAAACTATTGACAATATATTTAACTTGTGTTATTATTGTATTAGTGTATTAATACAGTGAGGTGTAAATTGAGTTATTACTTTTCAAACACGCAACCAATATTTGAACAAATAATAGAATGTTTGGTGGTGG
>JAZSMG010000173.1:0-11029 GCA_045535775.1 Christensenellaceae bacterium
GACTGCTTTTTAAAGGTATCAATAAGCATCCACTTTTCACGCATGGTGCGATAATCGTTAACGTATTTTTCGGGTGAAATTGCCATTTCAACAAGGTCCTTAGCACTCTTATTGGAAAGTCCCATAATATATTCCCTTAAATCGTTTGAAATTTGACCTTCTAAACAACTGTAAGCATAGTTGTATTTCATTGCATCACTGTCATCTATTATCATATCGTAACTGAACATATCTTCGCTTGCACCGTAAACAACAACCTTTACTTCGCTAGCCTTTAAGCGGTTAACTTCCGTCCAATTTATACGTTGATAGTTCTTCTTATCACGAATGTTTACGTAAATAGTTGAATCTATCGTTTTGCCTGATGAAGCGCGCTCACACATTATATCAGAAATTAAAGAGTTTGCCATTAAAATGTTGCGTTCATCATCACCAAGCGCAATAATAAACGCCTTATAATGCTCTTTCGTGCTTGATTCGCCAGTTTTCTTATCTAGGAACTTAACAAACGCATCTTCAAATGCAGAAACCTTGTGGAAAGCAACAACGGGTAACTTCAAGTATTTTTCCACCTCTTCAAAGGTGTGGGGAACGCTTTTTTTATAGTTTACCCCCCAAGACTCGTACTGCTTTAAATATTCCTGCTTTTGTTTATCGTCTTTATATTTTTCCTTTATTTTTACTAAATCATCATCAATATCCTTAATGATTTTCTTTGCGTAATCTTCAACCGTATCGTTACTGTAAATAACGTCAAAGCGTTTTTCCTTAGACCACTCTTCCTCTGTAACGGGCTCTATTGTGTTTTTCTTATCAACACAGGTGAACATTGGGTGCTTAAACTCAAAAAGTCCTGCAGAAGATGATGATTGAGGATCGTAAACGTCAGCCACGAAGCGAGAGGGAATCTTTTCTTCGTTAACGTAAGCAGTTGCGTGATAAAGATGCTTCATTGACTGCTGACCGTTTATACCGAAACCCAATACCATTACCCTGTAATTTCCTTCTTTATTGGGTAATGAATTTTTAACGAATCTATCTATTCCGTTTAAGGTTTTTTGTTCTTTCGTATCGCCAACGGCACCTTCAAGTAATACCGCCTGTCTTTGCTTAGCTAAGCATTTACCTGCAAGATCCGCTTCGTTTATAAGTGCTATTTGAAAATATGAAGAAAGCACCTTAACTGCATTTTCTAAGTCGGTTTTGCGTTTTTCTGCCTTTATACCAAAGGCTTCTTTAATATCCCTAAGAAGAGCGCTTGAGTCATAATCCTTTAACGCTTCCGCTAATATTCCTTCCGTTTCACGTTTGTAAAATTCATAATTTATCTCATTATCGGCAAGAATATAGAAGTTAATTACCGAAGTCTTGGCAAAAGAATATTTTTTAACGGTTTGATTGTTTTCTTCAACAGAGGTTTCCGTAACAAGCTTACGCGCTAAAATAGCTATTTCACTAAACACGGTGCTACTGTTAACCGATTCCAAACCGCTTAACTTTTCGTTGGTATCCATAGCAAAGAAATGTATCTTACACTCTTGCTCGGCAGTTAGCTGTTTAACCTTAAAGAAATCCATATAAACAGGCAAGCCTAAGCGCGCAAACACACCGCGTTCGTTTTGCGATTTATTTGAATATGACCAGTAATAATAGCCGTTTGCCATAATTTCACGGTGAAGTTCGTTTTTACCGTCAAACGCCTCCAGTCCGTTACCGGTGAAGATAATCACACACCCTCTGGTTGAGTTTTTATGGTGAGTATTTATACTGTTAGCAAGCGTTAAACTTTCTTCCGTTACTGCAGAAAAGATGTAAAAATCGGTTTTTCCAGCGCGCATTTTTCTTTTAAAGTTGAAAAACATTCTTATTCCGCTGTAAATTTCATAGCTTACCTTAGCGGTTAAAACGCTTAAAACCATTATGCCTGCGTATAGAGAAGATCCGGCGTATAAGCACTTTAAAAAGGCACTGATTCCATCTTCAAAATCACTTAATCCTTCAAAGGTAAAACCGCCAATACCGCTATAAATTGCGGTAAACGCCTTTTCCATACTAACCCAAAAATCGTTAGTGGGAATACCGTTTAAACCACTCGTTTGAAAGATAATTATAAATTTTATAGTAATACTTACCAATACTGCAAAGGCAAGTGCTATAATTTCTACAATAAACTTTGAACTTGACTTTTCTTGACGGAGCTTAAAATACCCAAACATAGAAAACGCATAAGCCCCAAGCATAATAATAACACCGGCAATAATACCTAATGCAACCATAAAAACCCCCTATATACAAGAGATTAAAAATTAAAATTAAATTTAAAAGATTATCCTATAACTTCGCCCTTGCCTGATAAAATTGCATCAACAATGCCGTATTCCAATGCTTCTTCAGCACTCATCCAGTTATCGCGCTCACAGTCTTGGTGAATTTTTTCAAGGGAAATACCAATATTTTCCGCCATTATTTGTTCAAGCGTTTCCCTTGACTTTAATAGGCTTTCCGCCATTTTCTTAAGCTCTGTTTGCGAGCTTTGGAAAGCATTTTGAACGTGAATTAAGGGTTGGTGAATAAGCACTCTACTGTGAGGTAGAATAAATCTTCTGCCCTTTTTTCCGCAAGAAAGTAAGAATGCGCCCATTGATGCAGCCATACCGTAGCATACGGTAGAAACGGGTGCACTAATGTGTTTAATCGTATCGTAAATTGCAAGGCCGTGTAAAATACTTCCGCCGGGGGAATTTATGTAAAGACTGATTTCTTCCTTGCTATCCTGCTTATCAAAATCAAGAAGCTTTAAAACAGTGCGCATTGCGCTACCTTCATCAACACTTCCGTCTAATAAAATAATTCTGGGTTCCTTCATCATTCTTCCTCCTTAAAGTATTTCATCAATAATGCCGTAAGCTAAAGCCTCTTCAGTGGTAAAGCGAACGCCATCCTCGCAGTCCTCGTGAACGGTTTCTATTGATTGACCGGTACACTTAGCAAGCTCTTCTTCAAAAACCTTACGCTTTACGTCTACCTCTTTAGCCTCAATAGCAATTTCCGTTTGTTGGTTTGCACCCGCCCCAATATACGCGTGGGGTTGAGAGAAGCAAATTTCACTGTGTCTTAAAGCAAATCTTCTGCCCTTGGTGCATTTTGATAAAAGTAAAGTAGCGTAACTGTTAACAGAGCCTACGCATATACCCGTTACGGGTGCTTCTATCGTGGAAAGAGTATCGTAAATAGCCATCATATCAAGATGCTCACCGCCGTAAGAAGAAATAAATAACTGAATTTCCTCCTTTGGATCTATTGCGGAATATGAAAGCAGATTAAAAATTATCTTGGATGCTGTAGCGCTATCAACGTAACCGCAAATAACGATTATACGGCTTTCCTGTAATCTTTGTTCAAAATCAGACGAATTATTAGACATAATTTCCTCCTTAGTATTACGTAATAATATATTTACACTATATAATATAGCACACTTTTGGGTAATAAGTCAATTTTATACAGAACATTTGTTGACAAAAATCACTATATTGTGTATAATTTTTAGGCAACTTGAGTTAAAAAAGCTGTTTTTGCCCTTATGCCGATAAAAAATTATTGTGCTTGGTAAAAGCTTTCTTATTTTAGTGCAAAAGTAAAATTTGGGACGGTTATTATGGTTAATCATATTTTTGAAAACTACGAAGCCTTTTATACGATGCTTACCGCTACGCTGGTAACCTCTAACAGGCCAAGCGGTACCTTTAACGAGGACTGCAACGCTATGATTGATTTTATTGGCTCTGCTTATTCTCTTTCTGAAGAGGCTTTAAAAAGCTGTAAGGAATGTATTTACGTAAGCTTAGCACCTATCAGTCTTTTAGCTGATAAAAAAGCGATTTTTAGCAATCGCCAATACACTGAGTTTTTAAATGATGCAGACGTTTTAAACGATATTAAGTGTAGCGTTATTTCTTTTTTAGAACGTCTTTCAAAATCTAATAGCCCTTCAATTAACCCCGACTGGTTTGACTATAACCATTATTTTTCTTATAATGCGCACGTTCGCTATGAGGAACTTAAGGTGGCGGCTTCAGGCGGTAATCCCGTTATTAATCGACATATAGGCCTACTTCTTGCATTGGGTATTGGCGTTGAACGCAACCTTGAAGAAAGCGCAAACCGCTTAATTCGTTGCGTGCTTTGGGGGGATATTCCCGCCGTTAAGCTTCTTGCTAAGGTATACGAGCTTTTAGGCGAAAACAAAAAGGCTTCCACCGTTAAAGAAATAGCAGAGCTTTCTGAAAAATATCTTCACGCAGGATATACTGTAGTTCCTAAGGACGCGCTTTCTAAATACAGTGAAGTGGCTGTTGAATACTACTCTATAATTTCTTCCGTTTTACAAGACGTGGTTTACGCCTTTAATAAACAAAATATAGACTTTTCTTTCGTGGAAGCTATTACAAGCGAGGATCTTGATTACTACAAGAGAATGTACTACGTAAACAACTACCAAAGAAACGAATGGAAGGACGTAACTAACTCTGCTTCTAACCCGTCTAAAAAGATTGGTTTTAAGTAAAATTAAAGGCTAAGTGAGGTAATTATGAATAAATTTAATTCAATAACCGAAAGGGTCAGAAAGGAATACATAGAAGAATATTTAGAGTGCGCCAAGGTTGTAAATTACACGGACATTATTGGCTCTTACGGTGCGAAAACCGTGCTATACAGGGACTTACCCCATACTCACATGGAGGGCTACCCCTTTGCAAGCGACTACGTTACGGATAGCGGTGAAACTTATTCCGTAGAACAATTTTTAGCACTTGACGAGGCTACTAGAAAAAAATGCAATCTTCGCTATTACTACCTGCCTAACTTCCACGAAATTTACGTTGGAACTACCGGTAGCGGTAAAACTACCGGATGCGTAGAGCCACAGCTTAGGGCTATCGCTTCACAAAAAAACAAGCCCAATCTTTTTATCACAGACCCTAAGGGCGAGCTTTTTGATAGAAACGCACAACACCTTAAAGATAACGGATACGAATTATTTATTATTAACTTTAAGGATTTAAGCCGTTCAGACAGATGGAACCCCCTAAAAGAGGTTTACGAAAAGCAAATGAGCAGTTTAGAAATCGGCAAAGGTGTAGAATACCGCGTTGGTAAGCCCGGCCCCGACTGCATACTTGTTGCACCCGAAAACGAATACCGCGAAATGTATTCTTATTATGACGGCAAGGCATTCCCCAACGGCACTGAACTAGACAATTATTTGAAAGCACAAAGGGACTTTCTATCTGCTGAAATTTCAAGCCTTATAAATCAACTTGCAAATATGTTTATCAGCGTGCAAAACACCAAGGATGCTTCTTGGGAATACGGTGCACAAAGCTTAATGAAGGGACTTCTTAACTGTATGCTAGAGGATGCAGTTGCACCTAACACCACCTTCACCGGCGATATGATGACCATTAAGACTATTCAAGACTATTATCTTTCTTTAAGAAATTGGGTATTGGATGAAAGTTCAAGATCAACCTTAAAAACCCATCCCCTACTAAAAGATAAAAAACCGGAAACTATTGCTATGATGTCTACCGCACTAGATAACGCTCCCAACACTATGAAGAGCTACTGCGGTGTTTTCGACGGTGCATTTAAGGATTGGGTTCAGGCACACATTCTTGCTTTAACCACGGGCAACACCGTTGATATTGATGCCATTGGCGATAAAAATTTTGCTATTTTCATCGTTACTAGGGACTATGAAAAGAGCGACTTCCAAGTTGCCGGCTTATTCATTGACTGGTTATACCGCAAGGCGCTTGAAAAGGCAGAAAGAACCAGAAATCCGCAACCATTACACTTCTTATTGGATGAATTCGGCAATATACCGATGATTAAGGACTTTGAAAATAAAATTTCTACCGCACGTTCAAGAAATATTTGGTTCCACTTAGTAGTTCAATCTTACAAGCAGTTAGACCACGTATATAATCCCGAACGCGCTGTCATTATTAGAGATAACTGTAACGCACAGATTTTCCTGGGCGCTCAAAACAGACAGACTAAGGAAATCTTCTCTGAAGAATGCGGTAAGCGCTTCGTTCCAACTTTAGAATCACAGCTTAATGCCGAAAACAACACTATCTGCCAAGTACCGCTTATCCCCATAAGCAGTCTTGACTTAATCACCCCGGGCCATATGTTTATTAAAAGGTTATATATGCCCGTAGTTACCTCTCAGTTTATAAGAAGCTATATCGCGGCGCAAAACGGCGACTATAAATATTTTAACGAAGGTGGCGGACTTAAGACCTGCGCTAAAATATTCTTTGAATCATTTAGTCATCCCAAATATACCTATCAAAGAATTAAAGACGTTAATAAAAACGATGATGATTTTTAAGAGCTAATAACCCACCGATTTAAAAAGGTTTTCACACTTAAAATGCTACTATTTTAAACATAAAAGCCTTTATATAGGTCGATTAACGGCACTTTCATTAAAAATTAACAAACAAAAAACTCACCTTAACTTTATTTGTTAAAGTGAGTTTTTTTATTACTGTTTTATCTTATTCATCTTCGCCTTCGCTTTCTTCTTGGCTATCTTCTTCTAAGCTAACCTCGTTAGAAATTGCGTAAGCTTCCATAATTTTATCAAGGCGCATTAGCACCTTTTCTTTACCGTAAGAGTTTTCATTAGACACCGCTATTAGGTTATCTTCACCTAACGCAAGGCGGTCTGCAATAGCCTTAACCGCAGGCTTTATACGCGTTTTTGCAAACTTATCACTCTTAGTACAAATAATAGTAAACGGTATTATAAAGTGGTTTAAGTAGTTAATAAAATCAATATCATCCGCATTAGGCTCTCTGCGTAAATCAAGCAACAAAAATGCGTGGTCTATGTGTTGGCGTGATGCAAAAAAACTTTCTATAGTTCTTGCCCATTTAATTTTTTCGCCCTTTGAAACCTGAGCAAAGCCGTAACCGGGAAGATCGGCAAGCACGAACTCGCCAAAGTCAAAGTAGTTAACCAATCTGGTTCTACCCGGCTCACGCGAGGTTCTTGCCAACTTTTTGCGATTTGCAAGCATGTTTATAAATGAACTTTTACCAACGTTACTTCTTCCGCAAACGGCAATAACGGGCTTATCGAAGGACATAAATCCACTTTTATCCGCAGCGGACTTAATAAATTCAGCATTCTTAATTATCATACGGCTACCCCTCGATAATTACCGCGTTAAACACCTTAGAAACGTCGTCAACGGGAATAAATTCTATTTGCTTACGGATTACTTCGGGAATATCTTCTAAATCCTTAACGTTCGCTTTGGGTATAATAACCTTTCTAATACCAATGCGGTATGCAGCAAGAGCCTTTTCCTTTAATCCGCCTATTGCAAGCACCTTACCGCGAAGAGTAACCTCACCCGTCATTGCAATATTTTTGTTTACCTTTTTACCGGTAAATGCAGAGCAAATTGCCGTTGCCATAGTTATACCTGCGGAAGGGCCGTCCTTGGGAGTTGCCCCTTCAGGTACGTGAACGTGAATATTTCTTTCAGAGAATAGCTTTTCATCTATTCCGTACTTTTCACAGTTTGCGTGTAGGTATGAAATAGCCGTTCTTGCACTTTCCTTCATTACGTCGCCAAGCTTACCGGTAAGCAGAATTTCCCCTTTACCGGGAACAAGGTTAACTTCTATAGTTAAGGTGGTTCCGCCAACTGCAGTCCAAGCAAGTCCGGTTGCAGAGCCAACTTCAGGCTCAAGCGTATCTTCTTCGCTTGTAAACTTTCTTACGCCTAAATATTTTTCAACCAACGCAGGGGTAATAACGTATTTCTTCTTACCGCCGTTTAATGCAATTTCATATGCTATTTTACGGCAAATACTACCTATTTCTCTTTCTAGATTTCTAACACCTGCTTCACGCGTATACCCGTCTATAACTTCATAAACGGCACTTTCATCAAATTTTACGCGCTTAATATCAACGCCGTTTTCTTCCAATTTTTTCTTAATCAAATATCTCTTAGCAATCTCTGCTTTTTCTTCCCTAGTGTATCCTGAAAGTTGAATAACTTCCATTCTGTCTAATAAAGGCGCAGGAATAGTATCAAGAGTGTTTGCCGTAGTTATAAAGAGCACGTCAGATAAATCGTAAGGTACTTCTAAATATCTATCGCGGAAGGTGGAATTTTGCGCGGGATCTAAAACTTCTAATAACGCGCTTGCAGGATCACCACGCATATCTGAAGAGATTTTATCTATTTCGTCAAGTAAGAATACGGGATTAGAGCTACCTGCGTTTTTAAGACCGTAAATAATTCTACCGGGCATTGCTCCAATGTAAGTTTTTCTGTGACCGCGAACTTCGGCTTCATCCTTAACACCGCCAAGGCTCATACGAACGAACTTTCTACCCGTAGCCTTTGCAATAGATGTTGCAACGGAGGTTTTACCAACCCCCGGAGGACCTACTAAGCAAATAATAGAACCGCTTATTTTACCCTTTAGCTTAATAACTGCAAGATGCTCTATAATTCTTGTTTTTACCTTTTCTAAACCAAAATGATCGGCATCTAATATATCCTTTGCCTGCTTAATGGTCATATTATCGTCGGTACGTACGTTAAAAGGTAAGTCCAAAATCCAATCAAGATAACCGCGAAGCACTGTGTAATCGGGTGAGCTGGGGTTCATTTTAGACATTCTTGCAAGCTCTTTTAAAGCCTTTTCTTCTACCTCTTTGGGTAAGTTTTTGTTTAAAATAGCCTCTCTAAGCTCATCCTTTTCATTTTCATCGTCGCCAAGCTCTTGATGAATAGCGCGAAGCTGTTCGCGTAAATAATATTCCTTTTGACCTTTTTCAACGTTCTTACGCACTCTTTCACTAATGCGCTTTCCTGCTTCAACAACCTCTTCTAAGGCAATCAAGCCGGTTAAAAGAAGCTCTGCCCTTTCTGATACCACGCGGGTTTGTAAGATGATTTGCTTTTCTTCTTCGCCAATTTCAGAACGGAATGAAGCAATATTTATAAACACGTCAGGCTCTTCTATTGCAAGAATCTTTTCGGTTTTATCCTTTCCGTCATCTGAAGTAGCAACTATTTCGCGGAACTTTTCACGGCAAAGCTTAAGCGTAGCAGTAAGCTCCGGGCCTTCATCATAGATGGGCTCAATAGGTTCTACCTTAACGGAAAAATAATCTTCCGTGGTAACGTATTCTTTTATTTTTGCGCGGTAAAGCCCTTCCACGTGAACGCTTACGTTGTTTTCAAAGTGGAAAAGTCTTTTAATTTTACAAACTACACCCACGGTATAAATATCATCCGGAGTGGGATTATCTAAGTTTTTATCTCTTTGAAGAGCTAAAAAGATATTCTTTCCGCTTCCGTTTGCAATATTCAACGCAGATAAAGATTTTGCTCTGCCCACGTTAAAGGAGGTGGCAACGTTTGGGAAGATTACCAAGCCCTTCATTGCAACCATAGGGATAGAGTTTTCGCTTTCAGAAATAAGTGAAGCGGGAATTTCACCCGTCATATTCATAGTATCACCGCTTCCGCCGTCGTTAGGCGCGGTTTGCTTAACTATGTCGTTGTTTTTGTTAAAATCTGCCATATACTACCTATCTTGTATAAAAATTTGTTTATTTCTTAGTTTGTTCTATTTATTAGTTTTAGTATTATACTATATATTACAAATAATTGCAAGCAATAATAAGCGATAAATTTTTATAAAATTTATTTATTTGGCTTAACAACGCGCCTTTTCACCTTAAGATTTTAACCTAAAAACGCTAAAATTATACTATTTATGTTGATAATTAACTGTTTTTGTGCTATTATAAAAGCATGAAAAATAAATGGTTTTACGGAAAAACGGTGGTTATCACGGGCGCAAGCTCCGGTTTTGGTAAACTGCTAAGCGAAAAATTAATATTAAATCACGGCTGTAAGGTAATCGGTATTGCAAGAACTCAAAGTAAGCTGGAAGCATTAAAACAAGCCTTGGGCGAAAATTTTACCTATTGCGCCTTTGATGTTGGCGATAAGAATAACTGGCAAGAGTTTAACGCTTATTTAAAAGAGCAAAATATTCAATTGGATATTTTAATTAATAACGCAGGCATTTTACCACCCTTTACCCGCTATGAAAATTATACCGCGGAAGATATAGAAAGGGTTATGCAAACCAACTTTTTTGCAAGCGTTTATTCCATAACGACCTTGCTTCCACACGTAAAAAAGTCCCCCTATAGCGCGATTATCAATATTTCCAGCTCTGCCGCTCTTTGCACGGTAAGCGGAACTGGCGCATACTCTGCTTCTAAAAGCGCGCTAAAAAGCTTAACGGAAAGCTTGATTTTAGAAAACAAAAACACCTACTTTTCCATCGTTTACCCCGGCTTTGCAAAGACGGATATTTTCCGCTCTCAAAAGGATTTAAACGAAAAGGAAAGCTCCTTAATTTCTTTAGTTTGCTCCGATCCCCAAAAGATAGTTAATAAGTTATTAAAGAAAACGGCAAAAAAGAAAAAGCGCATAGTATTAGGATTAGACGCCCACCTTATGGATTTTTTTGCAAGATTATTCCCTCGCTTAACACCGCGTATTATTGCTTGGGTATTAAAGCGCAGTAAGCTTTCTTTATTTAAAGACGTATTTAGCGAATAACATTTTTTTTGCTTAAACACCTGTTAGAAAGTATATAATTTAACGTAATTTTTAATAAAAAATAGTCAAAAAGCCCCTCTATAGGTCGATTATCTGCTATTTTGCAGTTTTTTTAATGAATATACAAAGATAATAAAAGACATATAATTTTTTATTAGTTATAACAAATAAGGGCTAAAAAATATTGACAACAAAAAACAACTTTGCTATAATGATATAGCAAAATTTACGAGGCGTAGCGCAGGTGGTAGCGCGCAGCGTTCGGGACGCTGAGGCCGTGGGTTCGAACCCCGTCGCCTCGACCAACAAAAAAAGAAAGTCGGATCGTAGCCATGTCGTTC
>JAZSMG010000195.1:0-3228 GCA_045535775.1 Christensenellaceae bacterium
GCTTGGCCTCCGACTTTGCAGGTCTTATTGCTTATGCCGGTTTACAATCTATTCCTGTTGAACCTTATCAACTTCCCATACTATTCACCTTAACCGGTGGAACTACTCCTGTTAATTATTCAACTGGTGAACATTTAGCACTTCCCATCGCTCAAGATACGGGTTACCTAAATCTATTCTATGCTCCTGCAGGTAGTCAAGGTTACATGGGTATTGTTCTTGGTGATTACAGAGCATTATAGTAATTTTTAACTAACAGTTAATAATTTAACGTAAATACAGTAAAAACCCCGTTCGTAATGAATGGGGTTTTCGTTTGCTTTTTTATTGGAAGAAAAATATAAAAAAGAATTTCGTATGGTTAAATTAATTTGTTTTACGCTACCTTTTGGTATTTAGCGGTAAAGCTATCGTCGTAAGTCATTTCGCCAAGCGCGTTACAACGGTTGCAAAGCACTTCGCTAAGCTCTTCTCTATCTGGGTAATGCGCCTTTAAAAGGGAATATTTTATGGGTACGTCTATTAAGTATAAATTCTTTTTCTTGTTATAATAAGAAATAAAAACGGGCAAATCAATGCCTTCTCTTAAGCATGCCTCTGCAAACAGAGCAAAGCCACCGTGAAAGCCCTCTAACGTGCGTTGGTAGCCGTTGTTAGACTTTTCGGGCAATATTATAATATTTTCACCTGCCTTAATTGCCTCTATGCTTTGGCGAATGGTCTTTATAAAACGCGTGTCAGGGTAGGTGGAAATTAGGTTAAGTCCCTTGTAAAAAAGGTTGGTAAGTGGGCTTGCGATCAAGCAAAATAGCTTTGCAGGGAATAGCTTCCATCCCTTTTTTTCGTGATAATATACTTCAGATTGATATTTATACATCATTTTTAAGCCCGAATTCATTTGGTGCGTACCCCAAAACCTTATGGGCTTGTTGCTGTAAATTTCAAAAGCCATTGGCGCATCTGTTCCCTCGTGATTGCTAAGTATAACACCGCCTTTTTCTATCTCTTCGCCAAGGTAAATAAAGGTGGGCTGTTTGTACTTGATTTTCATTAACTTTTTTAAAAATCCAAAATACCATTTTCTTTTGTTTTTAACCTTCTTTTCTTTTGCCATTTTTGTGCCTCTTTCTTTGTAGTATTGCATTAATTTTATTGTTAAAATTATAGCAATATTTTTTAGTTAAAGCAACTTTAAAACACTAAAAAAGGTGGCACAAAATGCAAAAGTTGTTATATCAATTTTTGTTGAACTTTTAACTTCTAAAAATAATAAAAAACCGCGTTAATCAACCTATAACGCAGTTTTTGCTTTTAAATATTGTTTGTTAAGCGTTTAATCTTTTAATTACTATGGGGCAAATAAGTGCCCAAGCAACGTCTATTGGAATAAAGAGTAATCCGTTAGTAATAAAACTTTGAAGTAAGGTTATTTTAACAGATAAATGAGCGGTTAAAATAATATAAACGTAAAGGTTTCCCACTAAGTGAACTATAAGCAAAAAAAGTAAAGAAAAAAGCAGTAATTGTTTGTAATCGGTTAGCCTTTTTTTAACCAATAAGCACTTAATTAAGCTTGCAATTAAAAAGCCTAAAAGGTAGCCGAATGATGGATTTAGTAGGTAAGAAAAACCACCACCGCTTGCAAAAACGGGAAGCCCAACAAGTCCTGCAAAAATATACGCGCCAACGGTAAAAAGTGGTGCAAACCCCGGCAGTGTAAAAATGCAAAGCAAAAAACAGGCGGTTAGCAAGGTGAAGGGTATTAACGGCGTTGGTATTTGTATTTTAGCAGAGATTGTTAAAAGCGCCAAATAAAGTCCGCAAAGCGCCAAAATATTCGTTTTACTTTTCATCTTTAAAGGTTAGTTTAAAATTCAATTGCATTGCCGTTTGACTGTCGAAAGCGGTAAGGGTGGGGATTTCTATTAAATCGCACCCAAAAAATTCGCTTTCATCACGCGCGAACATCTTGTCGCCAATAAAATACCTGCCTTTTCTATCTTTAAAAAGACCGCCTCTTTCCTCAAACAAGTCTTTGCTAATTGCATAGCATCTTAAGGCTATGCCGTATAGTGGGGTAACAATTTGTTTAGCCTCGTAACGGCTAACCTTTAAATAGGGGCTATCTTCAGTGGTGAAGGTGTCTGCACCAACTTGTCCGTTTTCTCTTTGACAAAACTGCAAGCCGTTAAACCAAATTCTTCTTGCAAGGGAAATATATCTTTCATCTTGCAGTAACGCATAAAACTCAAGCGCCACCTCTAAAGACTTTGCCGTTGCCGAGCCAGAGCATTCTTTTTTGTTAATAAAGCTTATTGCAACGCCGTAATTAAGGCTTTGTGCTTTTACGCATAAATTATCAAAAAGTCGCGCTATAGGCTCGTAAACGGCACTATTATTAGTCATTTTAGCCAATTTTAACGCGCCTGAAATAAAGCATAAATAGTCGTAACAGTTATCTTCAGAATTGTTAAAGTTAAGTTCGTTTAAACGGCTTATAATTTTGTTAAAAAGCAAAGCCACGTCATTTTCGTGGGTTAGTGCGTAAAAGTCCGCCAAGCCGTTTAGCGCACTTAAGCTCTTTGCCGGAAGAGGTGAGTTTTGTTTAATAAGTATATCAACCTGATTAAAAAGCGCGTTTAAAAGTGGGGTAACGCAAGCGTCAATTAACTCGTCTGCTTCGTTAAGCGCAGTACATTTTTTATAAGCGCAAAGGGCGGTTAACGCGTTGCCGTAAAGGTTAATTTGCTCTTCGCTTTCAATCTTTTCTACTCGCGGAAAAATAGGCGCAATTACTTTAACAAGCTCGTTAACTCTTTTTAAAGGGCTTTCCCCCGTAAAAAAGTGACAGCAAGCCCCCTCTAATAACGCTACCGCGCATTTAAGGGTAGAAAGGTCGCTTGCGCAGTCCTGTAAGTAATCCTTATTACTAATATATTCAAAATGTTTTTTAATCTTTTTTGCGTATTTCATAACTTCAGTTACCTTTTTTATTATAATAGGTATTATAACACAAACAATAGAAACAAACAACTGTTTTTTTTATGATTGCACTTGCAAAGGTGTTTTAATTTATTTAAAAAATTGCGTTTTTGTGTCATATATATATTGACATTGAAAAAAACTATGATAAAATCGAATCATCGCAGGAAAGGAGCCGTCGCTATGGCCGGATTTGAGCATTTGAATCACGAGACCGCCGCAAACCGGATTCGGGAGGCGGCAGAT
>JAZSMG010000035.1:0-3866 GCA_045535775.1 Christensenellaceae bacterium
TGTTCTTGCAGCAAACGCAGCAGGTAACTTCCTAATTGAAAACGTTTACGTAGAATCAACCGGTAACTGTGCAAACGGTGGTGCATTAGTTGGTCGTACTATTAAAGGCGGAACTATTAAAAACAGCGTAATTATTTACAATGCAGCCGGCGGTTGGTCTATGGGTGCAGTTTCAAGCTGGAGAGTGGCTGATACTAAAGCAGAAAACGTTTACGTAATCATGCAAGGCAAAACCACACAAATCTTCGGTAATAACGCAAACGAATCTTTTGCAAGCGGAAGCACCTTCAAGGTAGTAAAAGCAAACGAAGATCCTACTGCTATTTCATACAGTGGATTATCTTCTGATATTTGGTTTGCAGAACCCGGTATGGTTCCCGTATTCAAAACTATGGTTAAAGAATTAGTTCTTGACCAAACTGAAATTTCAGTTGATACAAACGGCGAAGTTAAGTTAACTGCAAGCTTAAAGGATATTGCAGGTAAGGTTATTTCAAATAGCGCAAGCTGGACTTCTTCTGATGAAGCGATTGCAACCGTATCAAACGGCTTATTAAATCTTTTATCTGCTGGTAAAGTAACGATTACCGCAGAAATCGGTGGTTACAGAGCAACTTGCGAAGTAGAAATTGCTGAAGCAGAAATGGTATTAGTTGATAAAACTGAAGCAACGTTATATTTAGAAACAGCAAATCAAGCTTCTTTAGCAGAACAAGTTGTTGAAGCAGGCGTTAAAGCTGGCTTATTTGCAAGCTTTGAAGTTGTTTCGGTAACCGATGCAAACGGCGAAGCATTAGCAGAAAACTTTATTGCCGCTGCAGATGCAAGCAATAACCGTGAAGCAACTTTAATCGTTTATTCAGCAACCAAAGCTTATAAAGTAAAAGTATTCGTTGTAACTAAAGCAATCAGAACAGCTGATGAACTTGTTAATATTCTTGATTATGCAACTAAGGTAACGGTTACTACAAGTAGTGGTTATGACACGTATTCTTACGACGGTTATTTTGTATTAGAAAACAACATAACTCAAGATGCTGCTAATCCCATTACCTTTGCAGGTCCTTCTATCGGTGCGGCTAACAATAATAAGACCATAAACATTTCTTCACAAAGCTGGGTAATTCAAGATGGTACTGCAGGCTTCCATGGTACTTTTGATGGTCAAGGTCACAAGATTGACGGATTTAGCTATGGAGTAGGTGGTGTATTTGGCTTTATCGGTAGTGGAGCAGTTATCAAAAACGTAGCATTCACAAATTGCGCTAATGGTGACGGTGACAATAATACTAGAAATGAAAGCGTTTTAGCACAAGGCGCAATCGGCGATGCTGCTAATAAATGGCTTATTGAAAACGTTTACGTTCAAGGCACAATGAACGGTATCTATAGCGGTATGATGCTTGGATATTTTGCTTACAACGGAACGATTTCTAACACCGTAGCTCAAATCAAATTTACCGGTTCGATATCTGGTATTGGTTCGATTTCATATTTAATGGATAACGGTTTTTCAGTAAATAATTTCGTTGGCGCATATGAATACGATGCAGGTCGTTATGGTAGAGATTATAAACCTTTTGGTAAATCAGATACGTTCAAAGTACCTGCTGGAACTATGGCTGAATACGAATTAAAAGATGGCACTGTTAGAAAGATTTTAGAAAAAACTTATGCAGGCAGTGATATTAAGCCTTATACTGTTGCAGAAAGCGCACCTACGGTGGAAGAATTTGCAGGTTTTAGTTCTGATTATTGGACTGTTGAAGCAGGTAAAACCCCCGTATTCAATGTAAAAAACTAATAACTAACTTAAATAGAGGGGATTTTGTTCCTTCTAATTAAAAATTAACTAAATTATTTTGGTGGAGTAGGGGAAACCTTACTCTGCCAAAATATAAATTTTTCAGCATAATAAACTACAAAAATAATATTATAAAAGATTATTAAACCTAAATTTGAAAACCCCGCTTTTAATAAATAAAAAGCGAAGAATATATATTAACAGTAAGAAAAATGGGAGAGATTTATGTTATACCCTAAAAGCAATAAATATCGAGAGTTATTTTCACTTAACGGAATATGGAAATTTAAAACAGTTTCAGATGATTTTATTCCTGCGGATGAAAGCGCGGATTGTCAACTTCTTCCCGTTCCTGCAAGCTTTAATGAAATAGTAACCGATAAAAGCATAAAAAACCATGAAGGAAAGGTGCTTTATGAAACCACCTTCTCTTTTCCCATTAATCAAAATAAATTGTATAGATTAAGAATAGGCGCAACAAGCCATAAATGTGAAATTTATCTTAACGGGAAAAAAATAGGTATTGGTATAAATGGTTATTATCCTATTGATTTAGCACTTGAAAATTTACTTGAAGTAAACAGGCTTTCAGTCGTTATTGATAATAGGCTTACTTTTCAATGCATGCCCGTTGGTAGATTTGTTAACGGTAAGCAGGTAATAAATCACGACTTTTATAATTTTACAGGTATTCACCGTGACGTTTTGGTTTATTCTTTGCCTCAAAATTATATAAAAGATATCGTTATTAACACCGTTGTTGATAACGATTATGAAAAAATATCCGTTGCAGTTGATACCGATTGTAAAAATATTAGTTACACTATACTTAACGCAGAAAAGCAAGTTGTTGCTCAAAGTCAAAGTGGTGAAATTACTATTAAAAATCCCAATCTTTGGTCACCTGAAAGCCCTTATTTATATACTTTAGTGGTGGAAACTGAATGTGATAAATATGAAGAGCGTTTTGGCATAAGAAAGGTTCAAGTTACAAGCGACGCATTTTTATTAAATGATAAGCCTATATACTTTAAAGGTTTTGGTTTGCACGAAGACTTTATTTTATCGGGCAAGGGTAACAATTCTGCTGTAAATATCAGAAATTTTGAGCTTCTTAAGTGGATAGGAGCAAATTCTTTTAGAACTAGCCATTATCCGTATAGCGAAGAAATTATGGATCTTGCCGATGAATACGGCATTTTGGTTATTGATGAAGTTCCTGCCGTTTGCATGAAATGGTGGGAAGGCTTCAACTTTGGCGAAGATCGCGTTGACGACCAAACTAAGTTTTTACATAAAGAACTTATTAAGCAACTTATTAAAAGAGACAAAAACCATCCCTCTGTTGTAATGTATTCGCTTATGAACGAGCCTGAATCTGCAGAAGAAAAGGCGCGCGAATATTGCTTGGACGTTTTTGATTATACGCGCAGACTCACAAAACTCCCGCTAACGTTTGCAAACTGTTCTTATTTTGGTCAATGTAAGTGTAGTGATATTCCAGACGTTATTTGTATTAACAGATATTACGGTTGGTATGATTATCACGCAGATATTGACTGCATTGCAGAGCATTTAGGCAAAGAAATAAGTGATTTTCACAATACTTACAATAAACCGGTATTTTTAACGGAATTTGGGGCAGATACCATTGAAGGTATTCACTCATTACCAAGCGAAACTTTCTCTGAAGAATTCCAATTAGAAATTATTGAAGAAACGTGTAACACTCTTGATAAATTGTCTTATTGCATTGGCGAACACGTTTGGCATTTAGCAGACTTTAAAACAAAGCAGGGATTAACGCGAATTCGCGGAAATCGCAAAGGCGTTTTCACAAGAGATCGTCAACCAAAAATGTCGGCTCATTTCTTACGTAAACGTTGGAAAAATTTTAATAAGTTTTAATATTTAGGGTTATGAAAAAAAGGAAGGACTGTTTTTTCGGCGTTCATTTTGACTTTCATTCTAATCAAACCGCAGTTGGAATAGGTGATAAATTAGAATCTGACGATATTCAAAAGTTTTTACGCATAGTTAAGCCCGATTTTGTTCAGTGCGA
>JAZSMG010000062.1:0-4075 GCA_045535775.1 Christensenellaceae bacterium
AACCTCCATTAAGGAAGGAACGTAAACGCCGTCTAACTCGCTAGCCTTTAACAAGAATTGCTTTTTATCCTTGATTTGAAGCTTTAATTTTGCAAGCTCTGCCATAACCTCTTCACCGTCACCAATGGTAAATAGGTCAACGAAATCAGCCATAGGCTCCGGATTACACGCACAAGGGCCACCAGCCTGAACGATTGGGTATTCATCACCTCTTTCGCTTGCTTTTAAGGGAATATTTGCCAAATCAAGCATGTATAAAAGAGCGGTATAACTCATCTCGTACTGCAATGAAAAGCCTATCATATCAAAACGGGAAAGATCCCACTTCATTCCAAGTGAATAAAGAGGGATTTTATTTTCCTTAAGCGCAGTACCAAAATCGGGCCAAGGTGCAAAGCATCTATCAACACAGGTATCGGGAACTGATCTTATTGCTTCTGCAACGATTTTTATACCAAGGTTACTCATAGCAACCTCGTAAACGTCGGGGAAACAAATGCAGTAATTAAATTTTGCAGGCTTACATTCTACTTCACCCCATTCACCGCCCGTGTATCTTGCGGGCTTTTCTACTAGGGGTAAGATTTCTTTTAAAGTTTTCAAGGCATGCACCTTCCTAATCATTTTTTTTGGCAAGAGTTCCTATCATTTCATCAAACTCTTGCTCTGTTATAATCCTAACGCCTAATTTTTGCGCTTTTTCAAGTTTACTGCCTGCTTCCGCACCGGCAAGCACCATGGTCGTTAGTTTGCTTACAGAACCGCTAACCTCACCGCCAAGCGATTCTATTATTTTTTGCGCTTCAGAGCGTTTATATTTAACTAAAGTACCTGTTAAAACCACCTTTGCATTAGCGAATACGTCACCTAAAATAACCTCGCTAAACTGCGGATTTATACCGATTTGCTTTAGTTTTTCTATTTCCTTTAAGTTTTGCTCTTCGCTGAAAAATTCCACTATATTTTGGGCTATTATATCCCCAATTTCATCGGTGGTTAATATTTCAAGCGCGGTTGCGTTTGCAAGATTATCTATATTTTTGTATTTTTTAGCTAGGTCTTTTGCCGTCTTTTTACCAACACCGTCTATTCCTAACGCAAAAATATAGTTCTCTAATGGGCTTTGCTTTGATTTTTCTATTGCGGTTAAAATATTTTCTGCCTTCTTATCCTGAAAGCCTTCTAACTGCAATAATTTTTCCTTTTTTAGGTTATATAAATCGCTAAATCTTCTAACCCCTAGACTATCGTATAAAACCTCTGCAGTCATTTCAGAAAAGCCCTCTACGTTCATACCTTCCTTGCTTGCAAAATTGGTTAAGCTTAAGATTACCCTTCGCCTGCAGTCTTGATTTACGCAGAATACGTTTGCGCCTATTTCTTCTATTTTTTGACCGCATTCGGGGCAAACGGTGGGGGTTATAACCTCTTTACTATTATCAAAATATTCGGTTGTTCCCAATATTTCAGGTATAACCTCGTTACTACGGCGAATTAGTACCCTACTATTGAGTTTTACGCCCTTTCTTACTATGTCACCGGGGTTATTTAGCGTTGCCTTTTTTACCGTTACACCGCAAAGCTCAACCGGTTCTAATATAGCAAGCGGGGTAAGCTTACCCGTTCTGCCAACCTGCCAAACAACCTCTTTTAATATGGTCGTTGTTTCTTCCGCTTCAAACTTATACGCTATTGCCCAACGTGGAAATTTTTCAGTTGAGCCAAGCCTTTCGCGAATATCAGTAGAGTTCACTTTTATAACTGCGCCGTCAGTTAAAACGTCTAACGAGCGTCTGTTTTGTTCTATTTCATTTATTGCGGAAATCACACCCTCCGGCGTGCTTTCAAAACGTAAAAAATCAAAGGTTTTAAAGCCGTTTTTCTTTAAGAATTCAACGCATTCCTTTTGACTTTTTAAGCTGTTATCTTCAATATAGTTTACGTCGTAAAAGTAAATTTCGGGCTTGCGCTTTTGCGTTTCCTTGGGATCTAGGTTCCTAATTGCGCCCGCCACCGCGTTTCTTGCATTCTTTAAGGGCTCTGCGGCGGTTAGATTGTATTTTTCTAAAACCGAAAGCCTTATTATAGCCTCACCCTTAACCTCTAATAAACCCTTATAATCAATAGTTAGGGGGAAACTTTTTACTGTTAGCACCTGCGCGGTTACGTCTTCACCGGTCGTTCCGTTACCCCTTGTGGTTGCACGTACGAAGCGCCCTTCGTTATAGGTTAAGCAAATGGTAAGTCCATCAAACTTATACTCTATGGAAAACTCCGGAAAATCAGGTGTAACCTTTAAAATACGCTGAAAGAATGCCCTTAACTGTTCTTCAGAGGTCGCTTTATCTAAACTGTAAAGTCTTTCTATATGATTGTGCTTTTCAAAGGCGGAAATAGGCTCACCGCCAACGCGCTTAGTCGGGGAATCAAAAAGAACCTCCCCTGTTTCTAACTCTAAAGCGCAAAGCTCATCGTATAATTTATCGTATTCGCCGTCTGAAACGGTGGGGTTATCTAAAACGTAATACTCATATGCGTATTTGTTTAAAATATCCACTAATTCACGCATTCTTGCCTTTTTCATAATACTTCCTTTAACACGCTTGCAAGCAGTATTTTCTTATTTTACGCTACCACGCAAAACCTTTACTTGCCTGCTTTAACGCAATCTATCAATCAATTAATTTTATGGGTGCGTACGCTACCGCTAGCGATTTTATGCCTACGCCGGGGAATGCTACGTCTATTATTAGATTTTTACCTTCACCCTTGACCTGTATTATTGTTCCCGTGCCAAACTTTTGATGAACTACCTTTTTGCCTGATTTATAGCCCGTTAACACGGTATTCTTTTGCTCCGGCTTGCTTCCTGATGAAAAATTCTTCGCCCATCCGGATGAATACCCCATACTTGAGGTGCTTGATTGGGGCGATTCTTCATCGTATGAGCCTTTGTAGCCCGATGAGTAGCCACCGAAGGAATAACTGCCGTATGGGTTCGCAGGCTTAGGTCTTGCTATGCCTAGTTTGGGAGCTAGCTCGTTTAAGAAGGTGCTTTGTGAGGTAAATTGGCGGTTGCCGTATAGAAAACGGCTTCTTGCCCTTGTTAAAAATAGCTTTTTCTGCGCACGTGTTATTGCAACGTACATAAGTCTGCGCTCTTCTTCCATATCGGTATCACTTTCCGTTGCGCGTGATACGGGGAATACCGTTTCATCTAATCCGCAAATGAAAACGTATGGAAATTCCAAGCCCTTTACTGAGTGTATGGTTGCAACTGAAACGTAATTACCCTCGTCAATTTCATCAGTGTCAGAGCTTAACGTGATAGAGTTCAAATAGTCCGCAAGGGTTGCATTCGGATTATTTTTTGCAAATTCTTCTATCGCGTTTTGATATTCGTTTACGTTCATTCTCTTACTGTAATTTTCTTCGCTTTTAGCTTCAAACTGACTCATAAATGCAGTTTTTTCTATTACGGTTGCAAATATTTCCGTTAACGGCTTTTGCGCACATTCCACCATGAGTGAGGTTATTAGTTTTCTAAATGCAAATAGTTTACTCTTTGCGCCAGATGATAAAGGCAGTCTTTCAGCATCTACTATTCCGTCGAATACGCTTAAATCGTATTCCCTTGCGTAGTCTAATAGTGTTTCTACCGTTTTATCGCCTATTCCGCGCTTGGGGGTGTTGATTATTCTTAATACGCTTTCGTTATCTAATGGGTTGATAAGTATGCGCATATATGCAGTTAAGTCTTTGATTTCCTTTCTTTCAAAGAACTTAAAGCCACCAAAGACTTTGAACGGAATACCGTATTTTAAAAACTCTTGTTCGTATGCGCGTGATAGCGCGTTTATTCTCATTAAAACTGCAAAATCAGAGTAACTTGCTCCGTTTTGAATAAGACTTCTTATTCTCATTGCCGTATACGCTGCTTCGCCCGTTTCTTCGTCCGCAAAGAAAGGTTCTACTTTTGAACCTTGATCGTTTTCAGTCCAAAGCACTTTTTCAGAACGCACGCCGTTGTTTTTTATAATTGAGTTAGCAAGGTCTAAAATGCGTTTGGTTGAGC
>JAZSMG010000039.1:0-2530 GCA_045535775.1 Christensenellaceae bacterium
CAAAGTAATTATATACCCCTATTGCCGCACCAACACTTATTATTGCAAATGCCAATAAGAATATGAAATAAATACCTAAATTAACTTTTGTAAAAACTCTTTTTGCCATAGTATACTCCTTATCCTTCCAATAAGATTAAAATGTACTGCACTAAGGTAAATACACCTAAGGTGCTAATAATAAACAGTAATGACTGCCAAGCGCTCATTAAGTATACGTTTCTAAGTCTTCTGTCGTTATAGTTAGCCCAGAATAAAACGAAGCTTGCTATTGCCGTTAATAAAGTAAATACAACGTATGCCGTTTTAAAGTGTGAGTTTGCAACGTTTGTATACACTATTCCACCAACAAGACCTGCTATTAATGCCATAATTGCGGCAAAAACTGCGGATCCAAGTAAGCCAAACAATAAATCCTTCACTACTCCGCCAAGCACGTCCCTTACAACCATTTTACGTTTTCTTTTGATTTCATTGCAGAATTTGAGCTTGTTTTTAGCGTTTTCATCATTGAGGTATTTTAACGCCTCTTCCTCTGCAAACTCTAAGAAGTTGGGGTGCTTGTATGCCTTTCCTACGATACCGGCTTCTTCCAAATCGTCAAGCAATACTTTTTTGCCAACGTAATCACATAATAATTTGTAAATAGTTTTTCTTTCTAAAAGTAAGAATTCCCTTACAACGAATTCAATACGCTCCTTTAAAACGTCATCCTGACGTTGGGTTTGCGATTTGTAAACGTTGTATTGAACTAAATACTCTTCTATTGCATTAAGAATTTTATCAGGTACAAATTCACTAATTGGCGGAAGCCCTAACTGTTCAACGAAGGCGTGGTATCTTGATTCGTCTTCTTCGCTAAAATTTTCAAAACGAACTTGCTTTAAAGCATTTTCACAGTTGGGAATTAAAATTGAATTAACGTAAGTTTCATAAACAAATCTTTTTAAACTTACACTTGAATTTTCACCTAACAGTGCTTGAGTTTTATTATAAGATGCAATAATATCATCAAAACTGTTTTTATTTGCAATAGCAAGATGGTCGGCAAGCAATAATTTGAATACACTGTTTAAAATACCGTCTTCAGAAAACTGGTTTGAATATCTGTTTCTAACGTAGATTAAAGTTTCAGATAGTAAGCCTGCTCTTTTTACGTAATTGCATAAAAACTTAACGTAAGCATTTACTAAATCCCTGTTGTTTTCATTGATGCGAATAACGGTATCAAATATGTAGTTAAGCTCATCATCTAGCCCGTCTTTTGCATGCTCGAAGATGACTTTTATAACCCTATCGAACTTTTCAGGATTTTTCTTCAAGAAGTGAGATACAAAGTAATCACGAATAGTTACACTTGAACGTTTGGTGTTAGAAAAATCGTAAAGGAAATAATCTAACAGTGATTCCATTATCGTTGCAGAGGGTTCTGCAAAAGCGGACTCGTTTAGATAATTATCAAAAAACGCCTTTAGCTCAGTCCAATCGTTTTCTATTACGTCAATGAATTTATGATAGTTATTGCCAAGCTTCTGCTGTATTTTTCTGAAGTAAACGGAAAGTGTTTCATAATGCTTTCTTTCTAATCCACTACTTTGACCGGGTATTCCAAATAATACGTATCTAAGAAGTAAAAGAAGTTTTTTAGCGTGGGCTTGAGCGCCTAAATTGCATTTATTGTAAAGCTCTACGATGGGCTCAATTAAATATTTATCAATTTCATTAATACTATATTGCTCAAAAGCCCCACAAATCTGCTTTACCTGTGCGCTAACGCCTGTAATTTGATGTTCAATTTCGCCTTCTATTTTTAAAATAGCTTCAAATTTATCAATAACAAGACGTATGCAGTTAGAAACGTCCTTTAGTGATTCTTTTGGGTTTTCAACGTCAAATTCTTTACCTTTTATGTTTAAATAGAGTGAAAGGATAACGTCTATATCTGCAAAGGAGTTAATAAATTTACTGTAACGTTCGCTTGCAATAATCCAAGAATTAAAGTCATCTATGCTGGCATTTTCAAGAAAACTTGCAAACGCACCCTTTTCACCTTCTAAATATTTAACGTCTAGCCCGGTAATTTTTATTACGTTGCCTTCACTGCGAAGTGATGAAATATATTCCGCATCGCTTGTGGGAATACCGCAAATATCAACGTTTACCCTGCTTGTTTTACCCAATGCCGTTATAAATGAAAGACTGTTTGCAATTGAAGCGGGAAATAGCTTTAATACTACCCTTAGGTAATTAAGAACCTCACTATATTCTTCCGGATTATAAACTATGTATAAGGTTTTTCTTTCCTTTAACGATATTAAAAGTGCGTGAACGAATTCTGCTATTACCTTTAATGCTCTTCTTCCTAAATTGGAAATATCGCTTGAAATTAACGGTCTTGAATAAAATGTATCCCAGTTAATTTCTTCTAACATAGCAGGTTTTACTTCACAAACTAAATCCTCGTTATCTGTGCTTATAGATTCCGCTTCGTTTAAAGAAATATCTTTATATTCAGAAAAACGCCTGTGAT
>JAZSMG010000074.1:0-4810 GCA_045535775.1 Christensenellaceae bacterium
TCCGACTTAATAGAAATAATTGAACTAGCAGTTAAAATTACAGTGAAGAATGATTTATATGTACTTAAATACTGCAAGAAAAATTCAGTATCTGTAATTGATAAATAAACTAGCTGAGATATTAAAAATAACGCAATAATCGCACATAGTTTAAACGCGAACAATGCTATTTTTGAATTTTTGGTCTTTTTTAACACCTTGCGTTTTTCTTCTTCAATATTCTCTACGTCTTGTTTAAGAGCGCCTACTTGCTTCGTAAGCTCTTTATTTGCTTCTTTTAATCTATTATTTTCTTCACTTTGATAGATTAACTGTTTTTCTGTTGCAAGATATTTTTCCGTAACCTCATCCATAATATGAATTGAGCTTTCTACGTTGGAGGTTTGTTTGTTTACGTAATAATCCTTAAGCAAGAATAAAATTTCATCCACGGGATATAACGCTAATTTATTAAAAATTATCAACGCCCTAGAGCAAAGCACCGTTGCGTAAGCATCATCATTCCAGTTATAGCTAGAGTAATCTAATCGCTTATAAAGTGTGCCTATTGCGCTAAAAACTGCTTTATAAACGATTAATCTATCGTTCTTCTCTATAAAATTATCCTTAATTAAGTTACAAATAGATATTATAAAATTAGCTACACAAACACTTTTGCAGTCACCTGTAAAATCGTTAAAGGCAATTATAGACTGCTTTACTATGTATGCTAAATTTCTTTTATTAACAAGGCGACCGTGACGGGCTAAGAACCTCAAACAGTTTTGCGCAGTGAAATCCTTTAAACTTTCGTTAGTCTTTAGTAACTCCTCTTCTATTAAAGAAACTATAACCTTAGTTTGCTCTTCACTAACCGTCAAATATTTTTCTGCAAAGATTAACCCCATAGCAATCTCGCCTACGGTGAGTCCGCTTTTACCTTCTAAAACTAAGCGAATATTTTCTTGTAAATAGTTAAGCATATCCACAAAGATTTTATTTTCTTTATAGTTTTCGTCACAGTTCGCTATTAAATGTAGTGCATTACAGGAAGCAACAAACATAGAATCGTAAGAGCCATCACCCTTGATATGCCTTTTAATATTTTCTATAACCCCGTGGCAAAGTTCTTCGCTTTTCATGCCGTGCTCGCGCTTGAATTGTATTACACTACTTGTAGCAAGCAGGCTTGAATCGTATAAATATTTTTGCTTTGCAGAGGGTGTTTTATTTAAGAAATAGAGCAACACACCCTTTTCTATGGTATCTATCTCTTGATACGCACTGTGAACAACTAATTTATTAAGCCCCATTTCATTAGTCACACTATCATTTTTTGGGGTTTTATAATGCAAAATTCTGTTATTATTAGACTGTATTTGAATATTGTGATCTAAACAGTATTTATCTATTTCCTTTTCATCCCACGTTTCATCAAATATTGTAACAGGTGTTTTTAAAAAGGTTGATGAAAGTTGTTCGGCCGTGTATTCTTTATAAAAGAATGGAATTTTGTTTAAAGATAACTGTCTAAACAAATACTCTCTGCCAAAGGAAATCTTTCTGGTTTTTGTAACGATTTCAACAACAGGCTCACCCTCCGTGCAATATTTAATGATGTTTATCATTAACCCTTCGTGATTTTGCCAATCAACGGGCAAAGAGGTTATTATTACTCTTTTTGAGTTTTGCCCGTCACTTGCAAGCATCAAATGCTTGTTGCTGTTTTTATCAATAATTACAGGTTTTAAAAAAACACCTTTTTCCGCTAAATAGTCAAAGTATAAGCCTTTAATATTTTTGTTGCCCTTTGCGTGGGACTCATAGCTTTGCTCGTTTAGCGTGTAGTGCATGTCAAATAAAAAGCAATCAGCAAATTGAATACTACCGTCAAACTCTTTTTCCACTTCTAAATTACGCGTTTGTTGAACGCAACGGTAATTTTCAGGTAGAAAATCACGGTTTTTTCTTGAACTGGAATAGCCTACAAAAATACCCTTACCTTCTTCTATAAACCTTTCTATTTCGTTGCTATGAGCAATACTTTCGTTATAAATAGCATCTGAATTAAGCGAATTCATAGAGTAAAATATAGAATCGTATTCAAAAAGCTTTTTAAACATATTGCAAATATTGTGTTCATCGAAATATTCAACGTTATAAAAAGCAAAAGTTGAATTATTGGAAAGATGACTCTTCCAATCGGCGAACTGGTATTTAAAGATTTCTTTTTCGTTTTGAATAACTGCTATCTTATAAAACATCTTTATCTCCCGTAAAGCAATTGTAATTATCTTTTGTAAACTATTTTTCCTTCTACCACGGTTGTATAAACGTCAAAATCAACGTCGTTATTGATTACTGCTAAATCTGCATCCTTTCCAATTTTAATACTGCCCTTACTATCGCTAATATTAAGCGCTATTGCAGGGTTTAACGCACCCATTTTTAACACTTCTTCCGTGGTTGCGCCCATACACCTTTTAGCTATCATACAAGCCTTGTTTAAGGTTAAGCAAGAGCCTGCTATAGTTCCGTTATCTAAATAACCGGTGTATCCTTTAATGGTAACTTTAAAGTTTTCTAACATCCATTCCTTTTTATCCGTTCCGGCAATAGGCGCACAGTCTGTTATTAATATGATTTTATCCGCCCCGGCGCACTTATATAAGGCTTTAAGATTTGCGGGATGCACGTGAACTCCATCACATACCAAACTGCCAAAAACAGGGCTTGAACTATCTATAATAGCCCCAACAATACCGGGATCACGCGCGGTTACGCCGTTCATTGTATTAAACAAATGAGTTGCCATTCTTAAACCGCTATCTATGGCCCCCTGCATATCGTTATACGTTGCAATTGAATGACCTGCAGAAACACATATCCCCTGTTCCACTGCATATCTTATCATTTCATTACAATTTTCAAGCTCGGGCGCTACAGTTATAAGCTTAACTATTCCCCTACCCTTTTCCACAAACTCTTTAAGCTTATTACAAGAGGGCTCCTTTAAGAATTTTTTATTATGCGCACCTGCCTTTGCCGGGTTAATAAACGGACCTTCCATATGCACACCCAACAACTTTGTGCCATTGCTTGCTTTTTCGCAATAATCAGCACAAGCACTTAACGCGTTAAACTGCTCCTCATCAGACCAAGCAACGGTTGTAGCCAGCAAGCCCGTTACGCCGTGTTTTACGTGGGTGCAAAGAATATTTTCTATAGCCTCTTGTGTGGCATCCATAAACAAATTACCGCCACCACCATTCGCCTGCATATCTATAAGACCGGGTATAACCGCCTTACCGCAAGCGTCTATTTTTTCTTCACAATCCATAATAGTAGGTTCGCCTTCGCCGTAATAAAGAATTTTATCGTTAAATAAAATCCAACCCTTTTCTATCTTTTTATCTTCTGCAAAAATAGTTGCGTTATATATTAATTTTTTCATACTAATTCTCCTTGATATTCATTTTATCCATAATTTCATCTAAAACACGTTCACTTACGCTATTCATTTTAGTGCTTACGTCATTCATCCATTTAGCCATAAGTTCGTATAATAACTGCTTATTTTCGCTATCACTAACCGTACCTTCTATGTATTTTTTCACACGCAAATTATAATTTTCTTCATCCATAAATAGATAGAGGTAAGAAAAAACGACGTTATTCTTTATATCTTTTTCACTATTTGAATCACCGCTTCCGGTATACATAGAGTTTATTTTTTGCTTTAGCAAATTTAGCTCTTCACCAATGAAAATAGCATTACCCGCCTTTTTGCTCATCTTTTGCCCATCCGTTCCCATTAAAAACTTAAGTTTGCCGTTAATGAGTTTAACTTCCTTATACCTGCGTGCAGAAGAGGCGTTTATTTTTTTTATCATATCGTTAGAAACTTCTACACAAGCTTTGTTATCTATATTAGAAAAAGCAACGTCTGCATCGGTTAAAACAAAATCTAACGTTTGCATTAATGGATAAAGTAATAACGATGCGCGTGGAGCACCTTCCGTTGTTAAATGCTTAATAAGTGGAATTGATTGTAGGTTGTTAACAGAAATAAAATCCGAACAAAACAGTAATTCATGAAGCTTATCACTTTTAAAAACAGATTCCTTTAAAAAGGTTACCTTTTGGGGATTAACACCCAAAGCAATAAGCTGTTTTAACATCAATCTAATATTAGCATCTATTTCTTCTTTTGTATAACTTAGTGCGCCACCGTTACAAAACAGTTGTAAGTCTGCAAAAACAAAAAAACATTTCGCACACTCTTGATACTTTATTAAAGGCTCTATATTCCCAACAAAGTGCCCTAAATGCAAACCGCCGGAAGAAGGCTTAAGCCCTGTTACGGCATTACGGCTTATAATTTTTTCGAAATAAGCCATTTCTAAACCGTTTTCTTGAACGCTCTTTTTTTGTTCAAACCCCATTTTTTTATAAAAAGCAACGTTCTTTTGAAGTTTTACAGGTGTTACTAAATGGAATATTACGTATTGCTGTTTTTTTTCTATTATTTTATCTAAAGCATACGAACCTATCCCTTGATTCATATATTCAGGAGAAACAAATATGCGATAAATTTCACATTTAATTCCTTCCATTCTTAAATAAACTGCGCCAACAATTTTTCCGTTCACACAAATCTTATAAGCTTCACAGTTTTTTCTATTTATAAATTCTTCAGCAGTAGAAAAATTATTGCTTGCTATATTAAGCAATCTACTAGGCTCTTCAAACGCAAGGTTTTGTATTTCATTAAAAGCAACGCAATCTTTTTGACTTGCCTTCTTTAATGTAATTTCCATTTTTTCTCCTT
>JAZSMG010000131.1:0-28117 GCA_045535775.1 Christensenellaceae bacterium
AAAGAGCCTTCCCCAGTGGGGGAAGGGGGACCACGTTAGTGGTGGATGAGGTGTTTTGGTAAAAAATACAAATAAAAATTAAAGCACTAAATTATACAACTCCTCATCCGTCACTCGAAAACTCGTGACACCTTCTCCCGCAGGAGAAGGCAAAAGTGAAAACCGTTGACGGGTAGCAGGTAATAAGTGCATGACCGGCAGGTCAAATAAAAAGCACGTTTGTGCTAGACGGGCTTATTAACCTTATGCACGAAAAGGATATTGAATACTGTGAAACAAACTTAAACCTAGAAGACAACTACCCCATTCAGTCGCAATGGAAATACTTCCCCAGCATTCAACACAAACGCAGAAGGTCTTTTATTAAAAGGCTTGACTAATAATTTTACAACAAAAGTCCACCAATGTGTATTAGCGGACTTTTGTTTTTTAACTTTTTCATACAAAAAACACGGCTATAGCGCGATTAACGCATATTAGCCGTGTTTTATTTTAATTTAATTTTAATAATTTAGCTTACGCTAGCAACACCTAAGCGCCACTTGAACTACTGCTTGTATTATCCGAATATCCCCATGCAATTGGGCGATTTAAAGGGTTCCAATCATCAATCCAGTTTGCCGGTTTTTTCTCTGCCTCACAATAAAACATGGCAGAGCTACAGTATTTAAAAGCATCTTTAGAAATATTGTTAACACTTTTGGGAATATATATCTTTTTAATTTGATCTGCAAAATAGTACGGAATTGAAACTGCAATACCTTTCGTTCCTGACTTAAATTGAATAACCGTTGTTTTTTCAACCACCCAAACTGCCCAATTATCAACGTAAGCCACGTTATTTACTACTTTTTTTAATTTGTTTGATGCCTCAAAACTATCGTTTAAATGTTTTAATTTATTGGGTAACTTAACCTCTTCCAATTCCGGACATTTGGTAAAACAGTTGGTTAAAGAAGTAATCCCACCCCCGGACTCAAATATAGCGGACTTTAACTTGGCACAATCATTAAACGCATACGTTCCCACGTATTTAACACTTGTGGGGATTACCACCTTTAGTAGTTCATCGCACCCACTAAAAGCATAAGTACCTATAACAGCTAATTTACCGTATTTAAAAAACTCAATTTCCGTTAACAAATCACATCCGGCAAAAGCATATGACTTAAGTTCTGCCGTGTTTTTGCTAAAAATTAACTTTTTAAGCGAACCACAGTTAAAAAAAGCATAATCTTTAACGGTGGTTACGTCATCCGGAAGTTCTAAGGTTTCCAAAAGAGCACCGCCTACGTATAAATCCGCATCCTTATGAATGGGATTTGCCGAACCGCTATCAAACTCAATATTTAACCATGATTTTAAGTCATAAGCGTAAACGCGCTTTATATTATCACACCGAGAAAACGCCTCTGATTGTATCTCACTTAAAATAGGCGCATTAGATAAATCTACGGTTTCTAGGTTAGTACAATTGTAAAAAGCACGCGATCCAATGCTAACCAAGCTTGTATATTTTTTAAAAGTGATTTCCTTTAAATTTTCACAGTAGGCGAATGCATAATCATCTATTTTGCAAACTGATTTTTCAAATTCTATTTTTTCTATGGTTGAAAACATCATTGAATACTTATTAACCGTAATAACCCCTTCCGGCACGGCTAATTCCGTTATCTTTTGGTTTTCATGGTACAAATACCTGGTTTTTTTAATTGGGTTAGCATTTTCGCTTGCAAACTCAATATTAAACCAAGAACTAACGTCCAAAAGGTGTGTTTCAGTTAAGTTATAGCAAGCAAAAAAGGCATCGTTTGCTATATAACTTAAGGAGGAAGGAAGCTTTATTCTGTTTAAAGAAATACAGTATAAAAAGGTATTCTTTTTTATTTCACTTACACCTTCCGGTAAAGCAATTTCTGTTAAGCTTGGGCAGTTTAAAAAGGCTTCTTCCTCTATTTGAGTTACGGTGGTGGGAATATCTATCTCTTCAACGTCGATACAGCCTGCAAACCCTCTTCTTTCTATTTTAGTTACGGGCGCACCGTTATAACTTTCCGGAATTACTACCTTTTTTGGTAAATTTTCTTTATTTTTAGCCTTTATAGAATAACTGCCGTCATCTAATAAGGTAAAATCAAAATAATAATCAACGTCTGTTGGAATTCTTTGATATTCGCACTCCAAACAAACACCCTCGTGAAAGGCGTGTTCTAATTTAAAGCCGTACTCTTGCTTGCAGTTTTCGCAAACCGCACGTTGACTGCAGGTGGCAGTACCGCCTTCGTGACTGTTGTGAATTCCGCTAGTCCTATTACAACGGCTACACTTTTTGGGACTGGTGCAGGTTGCTTCCATCCAATCGTGACCTAAGGCAGAGCCCTCTTTCACCTGACATTTTCTGCAAAATTTTACATTTTCACAGGTTGCTTCCACCCATTCATGCACACATTCCTGTTCTATGCCGGACTCTTCTTCCTCTTCACAAGCGCCACAAAAGAGCAACGCGACACAAAGCAATATGCTAAATATTTTTTTAAGCCAAGATTTTTTCATAATAACTTGTCCTTCAAAAGCTTTTTTTCATTATACCATAATAACATAGGTTTTGCAAGTGATAACTAAAATTTCTTTACGCAAAGCGATTTTGCTTGTTAAAACATCTTTTTAACTTAAAAAAACGATGAGCCACAAAAAGTAGCCCATCGCCATAATTTCTTTAAACCTGTTAACCTTGCATTAGCAAAAACTGTTAGGTAAGGCGAACGATGAAAATCTTCAACCGTATTTCATTCCGCTAAAAACAACTCTAAAAGCCTTGAGCTAAAAGATTTGTTCTAATATTAACGGTTATAGTGTGTTATTGCTAATTTTTAACTTTGTAAAATCATAGTTCCAAATTACCTTTGCTTTACCTTGCCATCCTTGCCCCCAAGTGGCTGGTGCAACGGCGTCTTCACAATAGATTGTGGCGTTTTTACCAAAAGTTGAATAATGAATACGAACTACACCTTTTGGTATATAAACTTCTTCAACAGTTTGGTAACTGTTGCCTCTCATTATATTTGCATAAATGCCAAACGTGCCCTTTCTTATAACGATACTTTTTGCACCCTCTTTAACCTTCATAGCCCAGTTATCAACATAATAAACGTTTCCATCAAGTTTAAATAGCTTGGGGGAATCTTCAAAACCGGTTTCTAAGGTAACGATGCTTGGCGGAAGAGTTATATTTTCAAGCGAATAACAACCGTCGAACACGTGAAATAGACCGGTAACACTACAGTTGGGGTTAAACACAACGGTTTTTAAGTTATCACATCCATCAAATGAATCCAACTTCATTCTTTGCAAGCTTGCGGGAAAACTTATTTCAACAAGAGAATCACAGTTGCGAAAAGCATCTTGGCCGATTATTTTAAGCTCTCCGTTTTTATCAAAAACAACTTCTTGAAGGTTTTGACAGTTTTCAAACGCACTGTATCCAAGACCTTGAATATTCTTATTGAAAATAATCTTTTTAAGCGATTTGCAGTTCATAAACGCCTGTCTAGCAACTCCATCAACAACCGCGGGAAATTCAAGCGTTTCCAAAAGCCTTCCTTGCAATAAAAGGTTTTTAAGCCCTCCCGCAGCCAAGGGTGTTGATGCAAAATCAACGTCTGACCACACTTCGATACTAGGTATATGCACGGTTGAAACAGCCGTGCAATTTGAAAATGCGTAACCTTCAATCGCCTTTAAATTAAAACAAGCGCTCATATCAACAGTTTGCAAATCCCAACATCTGGAAAAAGCGTTTGACTTAATAGTTTCAATCTTTAAACCAAAGCTTATTTTTTTAATGCTTGAATTATAAAAAGCATGGTTTTTAACCTCCGTTATTGATTCAGGCACAGTAACCTCTTCCACTACTTCGTTTTGCACGTAAAAATGATTTGAATAATAAACGGGGTTTGCATCTTTATTTCCAAACTCAATATAAAACCAACTCAACATATTTTCAAGATGGGTTTCTTCAAGATCAATACAAGCCAAAAAGCAATCTTCTTCAATTAACGTTAGGCTTTCAGGAATACTAACCCTTTGTAAAGAATTACAATTTAAAAAAGTATATCGATAAAGAGCATCAACGCCTTCAGGTATGCGTAATTCAATTAAGTTTACACAATTTAAAAATGCTTCCTTGCCTATTTTTGTTATGCTACTCGGTAAATCTATTTGCTTAATTTGCTCACAGTTTGCAAAAGCTCTGTCTTCAACAACGGTTACCACCCTTTCTTCATAAACACTGGGCACAACTACCTTTTCTGGCAAGTCTTTGCTTGCAGCCTTAACGGAATAGCTTCCGTCACTTAACAAAGTGAAAACGAAATATTCATTATCGGTGGGCGTTTTTTCATATTCGCAAGTTACGCACTTATCATCAACGTAAAAATGCTCAAGAGTGAAGCCGTATTCTTGCCCGCATGAATCACAAACCGCTTTTTTACTGCAAGTGGCTTCGCCGCCCGAATGCCCTTTATGAAACCCACTTGTTGCACCGCAACGACTACACTTTTGGGGAGCTTCACAAGTGACTTCTTGCCATTCGTGTCCAAGACTTTCCCCTTCCGTTTCGCCACATAGAGTGCATTTTTTTGCTACCGTGCAGGTTGCATCTTTCCAGCTATGCTCACAAGTCTTTTCTATTTCTTCAACGGAAGAAGAGTCTTCCGTGCTTGCAAATTGATCCCAAAAGCACCCCGAAGAAAACGTTAAGAAAAAACTGCATAATATTGAAATAATTTTTTTAAAGAAAGATTTTTTCATAATCGCAGTCCCTTTTGTCTTAAAAAGCTTTTTTTTATTATAGCATAAAGATAGGCTGATTGCAAGTGGTAACTAAAATTTTCTTTTACTTAACGCCATTAACGCCTGCATAATGGCAAAAAGTCAAATTTTTTCTTGCTTTTTAGTAATTTTTTAGCAATTTTTTTTGATTTAACTATTTACAATTGTAAAATAATATAGTATAATAATATAGATACTGGTTAAACTGCGGTTTGGGGTAAATTTTTGGCGATTACTAACGCGCTAGTAAATTTACCAAAGGTAAATTGCGGTAAAACAAATAAAGCTTACGGGATGAAGGGTTATGACTGCTTTGTATAAAAGAGTTTTAATTAAGATTAGCGGTGAGGCGCTAGCAGGCGAAAAAGGCACCGGATATGACGTGCAAATTATTGACCGCGTTGTTGAACAGATTAAGCAAGTACGCGAACTGGGTGCAGAGGTTAGCATTGTTGTTGGCGGTGGCAATTTTTGGCGCGGAAGGCAAAACCTTAATATGAACAGAAGCACTGCCGATTATATGGGGATGCTTGCAACCGTTATGAATTCACTTTGCTTGCAGGAAGCGTTAATCGCCAAAGGCGTGCCTACCGTAGTGCAAACGGCATTTAACGTTATGCCGGTTGCTAAACCCTTTGACCGAAGAGAAGCAGACGCGGCTTTAAAGGAAGGCAAGGTTGTTATATTTGGTGGTGGAACGGGTTCACCCTTCTTTTCTACCGATACGGCGGCATCACTTCGCGCGTGCGAAATACGGGCGGACGTTATTCTTTTAGCCAAGAACGTAGACGGGATTTACGATAGCGACCCCAAAACCAACCCCAATGCAAAGCGTTACGACTGCATTTCTTATATGGACTTTATAGAGCAAGGCTTAAAGGCAATGGATACCTCTGCAGTAACTATGTGTATGGAAAACAACGTGCCCATCTTCGCATTCGCGCTACTGGAAGAAAACTCTATCGTTAACGCACTTTGCAACAAGAGCGCAAAAGGCACTTGGATAAAATAAGCAAAGCGGTACTTCACAATGAAGTTGCTTATGCAAAGATGATATTCACAGTATAAAAGGATATTCATAAAAAAGCAAATTTGGTTAAAAAACACTTAAATATATAACGCGCAAAAGCGCAAATTCACTTAAAGGAGAATATATTATGGCAGCAGATATGGAAAAAATTGAAGCTATACTTATGGAAAACGAGGAAAGATTAGAAAAGACCTTAAGCGTTTTTAAGTCTGACCTTCTTATGATTAGAGTTGGCAGAGCTAACCCCCACGTTTTGGATAAGGTTATGGTTGACTACTACGGCACACCCACCCCAATTAACCAGGTTGGTAATATGTCTGTTGTAGACGGTCAATGCCTTGTTGTTGCACCTTGGGATAAGTCACTTTTAAAGGCAGTTGAAAAGGCTATTCAGGTTGCTAACATTGGTATTAACCCCACTAACGACGGTAACGTTATTCGTTTAGTTTTCCCTGCACTTACCGAAGAACGCAGAAAAGAACTTGTTAAGCAAGTTAAGAAGATGTGCGAAGACGCTAAGGTTGCTGCAAGAAATATCAGACGTGACACTCTTGATACCCTTAAAAAGCTTAAATCTGCTAAGGAAATTACAGAGGATGAATGCGCTGACTTCACCGATACCGTTGAAAAGAGCGTTGCCGATATTATTGCTAAAATAGAAAAGGCTTCCGCAGAAAAAGAAAAGGACGTTATGACCGTTTAATGGCAAACGGCAGTTTTGCGATGATCCCACGCCACGTTGGTATTATTATGGACGGCAACGGGCGCTGGGCTGAAGCGCGTGGGCACAAAAGAAGCTTTGGACATAAACAGGGCGTTAAAAATATTCTACCCGTTGCAAAAATACTGTTTGAAAACGGGGTGGAATATCTTTCCATTTACGCTTTTTCCACAGAAAACTTCAATAGACCTAAAAATGAAACTCAATTTCTTTTAGATCTTCTTAAAAAAGGGATTAAAAAACAGGGCGAAGAATGCCTAAAATCGGGGGTTCGCCTTGTTGTTTCAGGCGATACAACCGCCTTTGGGGATGATTTGCATAATGCTATTTGCGATTACGTTGAGCGCACTAAGATTTATGCAAAGCCTGTTGTTAATATTTGTTTAAACTATGGGGCGAGGCAGGAATTATGTCGCGCCTTTAACCTTATGTTGGAAAAGGGTGTTACCACCGCAACGGAAAATAGCGTGGAAGAATGCTTATTTAACGACCTTCCACCACTCGATTTAATTATTAGAACAGGCGGTGAACAGCGACTTTCTAACTTTATGCTTTGGCAAGCTAGCTATGCCGAGCTTTACTTTACAGATAGGCTTTGGCCTGATTTTACTAAGGAGGACTGCCACGAAGCGCTTAACTGGTTTTCTGCACGCAAGCGCCGTTTTGGCAAGGTTTAATATGCTTAAAAGAACTATTACCGGCGGGGTTTTGGTTGCCGTTTTGGTGGGCTTTTTCTTTTTAAGAAGGCTTGACTCTGCTTTTTTTCATATAGCAATTTCTCTTATTGCCGTTATTGGAACGGTTGAAGCGGTTAAAATGACGGGTGAAAAGACTGCGCCGGCACAAAAGATAACCTGCGTTTTATCTGCTATTGCGGTTAGCGCTTTGTTTTACTTCTTTAACGCAACCGGCGCACTCGTTACCCTTGCAATCTTTTTAATAGTGCAATTTTTTATTCCCGTATTTTCACGCGCAAAGTATAATATGGAAAGTTTAACCCTTTCTTTGTTTGCAACTATTTACCCTTGCGCACTGCTTATCCCGCTAATGATGATTAACACCCTTGGCGGTATTTCTACCTTTGCTTTAATACTCACCTTCGTTATTTCGCCCTGTGCAGACGTGTTTGCTTACCTTGTTGGCAGAACGCTAAAGGGCAAGAAGCTTTGCCCCGAAATTAGCCCAAATAAGACGGTTAGCGGTGCTATAGGCGGACTTATTGGCGGAATAGTTGGTAGCATAGTAGTTTATGCCCTCACCAAAAATAGCTTTAATTATCACCTTAGTTTAAACCCATACGTGTACTTTGCGGTGGTAGGACTTGTTGCCGCGCTCTTAACGGAAATAGGCGATTTAGTGGAAAGCTTCGTTAAGCGTTCTTTTGGTGTTAAGGATTCCGGTAAGATATTCCCCGGTCACGGTGGCGTGCTTGATAGGTTTGACGGTTTAATATTCGCTTCCGTATTTATTTACTTCGTGGTTGCTTTATTTTAACCCCTTATTTAAAGGACTTTTATTCCTATAAAAAATCGACCTGAGTATTAAATATTACAACATTTTAAACTTTAAGTAAATTTTTATTATACCTCTTTAGTTTTTTGCATAAACTAATTGATGACGACTAATTTATAACTTTGTAAAATAAAATGAAAAAAATTGCTTTACTTGGAAGCACAGGCTCTATTGGTAAGCAGGTGCTTGAGGTGGTAGACAGATACCCCGAAAAATTTAAAATAGTTTCACTTTGTTGCAATAAAAGTGCAAAGGAGCTTGCAAGTCAAATACAAAAATACAAGCCTACGGTTGCCGGGCTAACCAACGCAGAGTATGCAAGTGAGATTGCTAATCTGCCAAAAGGGGTTACCCTTTACACCGGCGAAAACGCGCTTTTGCACTGCGTGCTTAGCGAGGCGGATATAATAGTTGTTGCGGTGGTTGGTTTTTGCGGTCTTGCACCGGTTATTGAGGCTTGTAAAATGGGTAAAACTATTGCGCTTGCAAATAAGGAAAGCTTGGTTGTTGGCGGTAAAATAGTAACCGAGCTTGCAAAAAAGCAGGGTGCAACGATAATCCCCGTAGACAGCGAGCATTCTGCCATTTGGCAATGCTTACACTTTAACAAAAGCGCGCCCTTTAAAAAGATTATTCTTACTGCTTCCGGCGGAGCGCTTAGAAACATCCCCGTTGATGAATTAGAAAGGGTTACACCCGAAATTGCACTCAATCACCCCACCTGGAAGATGGGCGCAAAGATAACGATTGACTGCGCTACTATGATGAATAAGGGGCTTGAGGTTATGGAGGCATGTTGGCTTTTTGACTGCACGCCAAACGATATAGAAGTTGTAATTCATCCGCAAAGTATAGTACATTCTATGGTTGAATATGCCGATAACGCGCTTATAGCCCAACTTAGCAACCCTTCTATGGATATACCCATTCAACTTGCGCTTTCTTACCCGGAGCGAATAGAGGGCTCTACCAAAGCGCTTGACTTTTCACTTTTAAGCCTTGATTTTTGCAAGCCAAGCCTAGAGCGCTACCCATGTTTAGCGCTTGCGTTGGAAAGTGCAAAGAAAGGAAAAAACTTCCCTTGCGCGCTTAGCGGTGCAAACGAAGTAGCCGTTGAGTTATTCTTAAATGGCAAAATTAAATTTACACAAATTAGCAAATACGTTCGCTTTGCGCTTGATAACACGGCGGAATTAGAGCCTACTTATGAAAACCTTGTTAAAACGGATTTCTTAGCGCGTGAAGCGGTGCTTAATGCATATAAGGAGAAAAAAATTGACTAATCTAACTTTTACGTCCTGCATTTCTGCAGGAATTTTATCTACCGTTGGCTCTATTATCGTTGCCCTACTTGTGCTTTTGTTTATGATAACCGTGCATGAATTTGGGCACTACGTTGTGGCTAAAATATTCGATTTTAAGGTTAACGAGTTCGCAATCGGTATGGGCCCTGCACTATATAAAAAGGTTAAAAAGAACGGCGAACTGTTTTCTATAAGACTTTTACCCCTTGGCGGTTTTTGTGCATTTGAGGGTGAAGACCAAGAAAACGGCGACCCAAGAGCATTTAACAATAAAAAGCCTTGGCAAAGAATTTTGGTGCTTTTAGCAGGCGCAACGATGAACTTTTTAACTGCCGTTTTAATATTCTGTATTTCTATTGGCAGTTACGGTCAGCTTTGCGTGCAGGCTTTTGAAACACTACCTTCTACCAGCGCTTACTGCTTACAAAACGATGATATTATTATTGAGTTAAACGGCAAGGATATTTACCTTTCCACAGACTTAATTTCCGCTTTAAAAGGGCATAAGGCAGGTGACAAGGTTGAAGCTACCGTTATTAGAAATGGCGAAAGAAAAAATATTACTATTCAACTTAACTGCGACCCTGTTTCTACCAGTATGGAAGATACCGATAAGATTTACCAAAGCCTTGGCTTTGCTACTATAAGCGCAGTTACCGCAAGCGATAATCTTGCAGACTTAAACCTAAAAACAGGCGATTATATTTTAAGAATATCTGCAACCCTACCCCAAATTAGCAACGAAGCACAGGATGGCTTTACCGAATGCTTAATGCAAGAAAATGGCGCGCTAGTTAAAAAATACCTTAAGGAAGAGGAATATTTAACCTTACCAAGAGCATACGAGCCAAGCGATTTTGCAAAGCTTTTAAGGGAATATTCTAACGGCGATAGCGCTTATATTTACCTTTCACGCGTGGTGGAAGTAGATGGCGAAGAGGTTGCAATGCGCGTTGTGTTAAAGCACACCTTCACGGATACTTGGAACAGTATTAAGGAAAGCGATGAGGGTGTTTTTGAAGCATTTGGTGTTACTATTGAAAGAATTAGTTACAGAGTTACCTCTTCTAACGTTAGATTTGGATTTTTTGAAAGCATTAAAAGAGGTGTTGTTTACGCCTTCAAAAACGTTGGCGCTACCCTTTCTGCATTCGGTCAGCTTATAACCGGCAAGCTTGGCTTAAACGCTATTGGCGGACCTGTTTCTACCATTACCATTACTGCTCAGACTGTTTCTTACGGCTTTAATTACGTTTTAGAAATTATGGGCTTTATTGGTGTTTCTCTTGCCGTATTTAACCTTTTACCCATTCCCGCGCTAGACGGCGCAAGAGCGGTTTTCGTGCTTATTGAATGGATTCGTAAAAAACCCATTAACCGCGACGTAGAAGGTACTATTCATATGGTAGGTCTTATTCTTCTGCTTGTTTTTGCAGTTGGTATTGACCTTGTTAAATGCTTCTAGCGTTAGCTTACTCAAATAATATTTTGCCAAAAACAACTTAATTTTAATAATAAAGTAAAGAAAATAACGTTATGAAAACACATTTGATGAACCTTCAGTCTGCCCCGTTTGAAAGTATAAAGTCAGGCAAAAAAGATATAGAAACGCGCCTATATGACGATAAACGGCGTTTAATAAGCGCAAACGACCAAATTATTTTTACAAACCAAAGCACCAACGAGCGCATTACCTGCAAGGTAATTTCCGTTACGGTTTTTAGTAATTTTGATAAGCTTTACAGCGCGTTTGATAAAACAAGACTGGGCTATAAGGAAGATGAAGTTGCTTGTGCAGAGGATATGAAGCAATACTACCCCTTAACGGAAATGCAAAAAAACGGTGTTTGCGCAATAGAAATTAAGGTAATTGACTAATACTGGTTTTAAAATTTTTTATCTTATCAATTCTTTAAATAACCAGTATAAAAAGCCACTACTGGGGAATAGTATATAACGAAATTATTACTTACTAAAAGTGAGGTGTGAAGCATGAAAATTAACCACCTTGGAATAATTCCTGACGGTAATAGGCGTTGGGCAAAACAAAATAATATAACTTTAGAAGAGGTTTACGGTATTTTTGCCAATAAAATTGTTGATTTGGCTTATCTTTTGCAAAAAAGCGATTTAAACGCCCTTACCGTTTACCTTGCAAGTAAGGAAAACTTGCAAAGAAAAGCAGATGAGATTACACCCGTTATAGATGCCCTTATTGTTGTTCTACCCCAAATTTTGCAAATTGCAACTGCCAACGGTTACCAAGTTAAATTTCCCGGTAGTTACAATGTTGACCACAAGCAACTAACAACTATTACTGCAGACATTGAGCAAAAAACCAAAAACAACGGCGGTAAAAAACTTTATTTGCTTATGGGGTATAACCCGTTAGATGAAATCAACCGTTCTAAAAACCTTTACAATCCGCTTAAAATTAGCGATTTAGAGGTAGACTTACCCTTAGAGCTTGTTATTAGAACAGGGGGAAAGCCGGTGCGTTTAAGCAACTTTTTACCCTTACAGTGCGGTTACGCTAATATTGAAGTATTTGATAAATTCTTTATTGACCTTACTGAAGAAGATATTTTACAAACGGTTAACAGTTACGAAAAAATCACCCCTAATTACGGAAAATAGAATATAAAAATAAGGCTAAAAATAAGGCTATAGAGCGATTAACCGCACTTTAGCCTTTTTTAATATAAAAAACCGCTTCCAATAACTGGTTGCGGTTTTTTTTCTTTTAATATATTTTTGGCTCTGTTATAAAATACGGTTTAAACATATTTATTTTATTAAAAATCAACCGTTTACTGTAACGTAACCATATTTTTAATATGGCATTTCTGTTGAAGGAAGTAGCTGATCTTCGTAAACGAAGTTACTATCCATACCCAAGAAAGAACCTGACATATTGCCGTTTGCATCTATTGTTAATTCTATAATCATTCCGTAATAGTCAATAGAAACAACGTTACCTTCTACCGTATAGTCAAATCCTAAATATGGAGCTTCGCCTATATAAATATCCACTTTACCGTTGCCGTAAGAAACTAACGTATACATAGCGTATTCAGGGTTATTTTCTGCAAAAGCCTTATACGTACCGTAAAATTTCTCTTCTTTTGCGGTTGCATAAACCGTTAGAATTGAGCTTGCGCTAAATTCCATAATTTGATCGTAATCGTTCATCATAAATGCAACGCTTAGCGTATCGGTTGCCTTATCATAACTTCCGCTATACTGCACGGCACCGTGGTAAGCAGAATTTTCGGGAGCAACGTTATTGCCGTCTATGGTAATTTTAAAAGTATTACCGTCTATTGACCAATCAAAGGGTGTTAAGAAATAACCGTACATATCGAACAAGCCCTTGCCTTCGCCTTCTGCCCTTTCGTACATAACGAAGGTCGTCCAGTTATATTCGTCATAGTATTTCTTAGGCTCTTTAAGAGTGTAAGCTTTTCCGTTAAGAGAACCAATATGAATTGTTCGGTTGGAATAAATTGCAGTTATTTCGCCGTAACTTTCAAAATTCATCTTTAAAATATTACCGGTTATAACGTAAGAGCCATACTCTTTTTCATAGCCGTAACGACTGCTTGTTTCTTCATCTGGCTCATCAAGCTCTTTAACGGTGTAAATTACAGCCGTATCGCTTCCGTCAAGATCAATAAATAGCTCGCCGTCGCCATAATGGCCTACCTCAGCGCCGTTGGGGGTTGCCTTTACGTAAGAAGCAAAATCCTTAAAGCCTAAACTGTTTTTATAAATATCGGCATAGGATTTACCTGCGTTTTCACCGGTGCTTGCCTTACCCGAAGGCACGTAAATAATGGTTTTTGCGCTGTTTATAACAGAGAAAATACTGTAATCGGGCTCTTCAATACCGTTTTCGTAAACACCTACGGCAGGTGGCGTTGTAGCTCTTATATAAAATCTTTCTAAAGAATTAGACATACCAAACGCAAGATAGCCTATGTATTCTATCGTGGAAGGAATATCTACTATTTTTAGGTTAAAGCTACTTAAAAACGCGCCTTCGCCAATACGTTTAAATCCTTCGGGAAGATATATTCTTGAAATATAGTTACCAACGAAAAATCCCGCAAAAGCATAATCGTCAATTTCCTTTAAGGTTGAAGGAATGTAAAGATTTTTAATAGACGTACAGTTATAAAATACGTATTTACCGATTACCTCAAAGCCCTCTGGCATTGAAACACTCTTAAGACCGGCTAAGTTATAGAATGCAAAATCTGCAATCTTTTTAACTCCAGCGGGAACTACAACGTGGTCGTAATCCTCATCCTCTTCGCTAACGTAGCCAAGCAATAAATCGCCGTCTACGATATACCCCGTTTGGTTTTCAAAGCTAATGGGGAAAATTCCAGAAGCGTAATCACGCATATATAAATGCTTGCGGTATTCTTCATAAGGCTTATTTTCGCCGTTGCCGTTAGGAACGTAAATTACAACGTTACTGTAATAAAGCTGATCGTCATCTTCTAAAATAGTAAATAACGCTTCGCCAAGATCACAAGGCGTTTCACTTTCAAAATAAATTTTTGTAAGCTTTGAGCAGTTATAAAAAGCCATATCGTCAATTACCTGAACACTTTCGGGAATAACGATTTCACTTATTGAAGTATTTGAAAATGCACCCGTTCCTATTTCCATTAGAAATTCGCTTGCAACAAATTCTTCAATTAAGGTATTTGCAAAGCTTAACTCACCAATAGTAAGAAGATTTGGGAAGCTTGCTTGCTTTAGTGAAGAGCCAAAAAATGCTCTATCGCCAATAATCTCTGCGCTTTCGATACCTTCAATATTTGCATTTATACAAGATTCAAATGCGCTTTCACCAATAATGGTAACCGCTTCACTATCAAACACGATGCTTTCTAAATATACACAACCGTAAAACGCGTTATCGGGAATAACTTCCAAATTACGAACGGTAACCTTTTTTAGTGAGGTTGGAACTGCAGTATAAAGATGAACCGTAACGTCTTCATCACCCATTGTTATTGCGATCCCGTCTGCATGAAAGGCGTTAAGCGCGTAATTTGAACAACCGAATAGATAAGATAAGTAAGAAGTATCCGTATAATATGCAGACGCGCCAATGAACGGAAGTGAAATTTCTTCTAAAGCACACTCGTCTGGCATTACAGCCTGTCTTCCTTCGCCTATATCATAAAGATAAAGCTTTTGAGCGAATGCACCGTAACCAATTTCTTTAATAGAATTTGGAAGGTCTAATTTTTCAATTGCCGGGCAATCAAAGAAAGCACCCTCGCCAAGTATTTGAACGCTATTACCAAAGTTAACCGCCTTCAAGCTATGACAAGAGCGGAATGCGTATTCTTCTACTATACTTAGGTTAGCACCAAACGTTACCTCTGTTATTTCTGCACCTTCAAAGGCATCTTTTTTGATGCTTTCTACCTTAAAACCGCTATGATAAGCAGGAATTACAACCTTTGTGCTTTCACCTTCGTATCCAACAACGGCACCCTTTTCAAACGTAAGACCTTGTGTATAACTGTTTTCGTAAACCTCAATAGGCGCATTTACTATGCTTTCACTATTATATAAAACACCATCTGCCGTATACCATCCGTCAAAAGCCAAAGTTGTTGCAGGAGTTTTATTTTCGAATAACGTTCCACCTAACTGTTCTTTTGTTTCATTCGTGCCGTCTGCGTAGTTGTAAGTTACGGTTAAACTTGCCGTTTTCCATTTTGCAATTAGAGTGATATCTTCTTCTACGCTCGTAGAAAAATCAAATTGGTTTTCACCCAAATACCAACCGTCAAATAAATATTCGCCCTTCGTTGGATTTTGTGGCTTTTGCGCGGTTAAACCTTTATCTATTACCTGCTCGCTAATAGCGCTACCGCCGTTTGAATTAAAGGTAATTTTTACTTGCTTTATCCATTTTGCCTTTATCGTTATATCACCTGTAACTGCAGAAGAAAAGTCGTAAACTTGATCATTCAAATACCAGTTAATAAACCTATAGCCTACTTTTTCTGGATTTGCAGGTCTGCTTACGGAGTCACCTTCATTAACAGTTTGAGCTGTTATAGCACTTCCGCCGTCGGTATCAAAAGTTACTGTATACTGCTTTGTTGTGCAAGCGCAAATAAAGCAAATAATAAAAATTATTGCTAATAAATATATTTTCTTTTTCATATTATTCCTTAAAACAAACCGCGAAAAATTTGTTTTTTTTCGCGGTTTTGTGTTGTCTGTTTCTAATTATTATGCCTTTTCAACTGAAATAGCGCCACCCATAAAGCCTGCGTCTGAAGTCATAACACCGTCTGCATAAGTGAATATCGTTGTACCCATATCGTGAGTAACTGTTACGGTATTGCCTGCAACGCTAACTGCAGTGATGCTAGCGGTCATTCCGCCAAAATCTGCGTTTCCGGTTCCGTCAACGTTAATTACCATATAACCTGCAAAATCATATCCGTAGAAGGTTTCAACGCCTTCGTATCTACCTGCAATATCAGCAACGGTCATTACCCTTTCAACTGAAATAGCGCCACCCATAAAGCCTGCATCTGAAGTCATAACGCCGTCTGCATAAGTGAATACCGTTGTACCCATATCGTGAGTAACGGTTACGGTATTGCCTGAAATAGCAACTGCAGTAATGCTAGCAGTCATTCCGTCAAAATCTGCGTTACCGGTTCCGTCTGCGTTAATTACCATATAGCCTGCAAAATCATATCCGTAGAAGGTTTCAACGCCTTCGTATCTACCTGCGATATCAGCAACGGTGATAACCTTTTCAACAGTAATTGCGCCCCATACAAAGCCCTTATCTGAGGTCATAACGCCGTCTGCATAAGTAAACTCTATTGCGTAATCCATTGTTGCGATAACTGCACTTAAAGTAACCTTATTACCGTTAATAACAATAGAAGTTATTTCAAAATCTGTAGGCCATTCGCCTGCTTCATCAACGTAAACACCGTTACCGGTTCCGTCTGCTTTAACGGTAAAGGTATAATCGTAGTTGCCGTAAGCGGTAATTTCCTTACCTGCCCAGGAGCCAACGATAGTATCCATAGCGATAGGCTCTTGAGGAACAACAACCTTTTCTGTAAGAACTAAAGCACCGCCCATTGCTCCGTTACCAACGAATTTTTCACCGTCGTATACAAGAACAAATTCTAAACCGTAATAGCTTAAAACTAATTTATTAGAAAGCTCTACAACTTCAAGCTCACTAATTTCGCCAAACATATCCATTTTTGCGCTAACGCCTGCATCTGTTACGGTTAAGGTGTAAGGAATACTCATTCCAGAATAATCTTCTGCACCTTCGTAAACGTTTGCAAGTTCTGCTACGACGATATTGCTAGGAGCAAGCTCAATACTACCGTAAGAACCGCTATTGATACCCGTTGCAACAAGTTTGCCTTCTTTTATTGCAAATTCATGGGTTTTACCGTCGTAAGACATAACCAATCTATTGTTTGCAATAGCAAATCCCGTAATCGTCATAGGCATTTCGTAGCCTTGCATTGTGTAAGAACCACTACCTGTTCCATCTGCATTAATGATAATTGAATAGGTTGCAAAACTCATACCGTATGCTAACTCTTCGCCAGCCCAAGCACCGATTACCTCTTCAAAAACAATTTCTTCTTCGTAAACGGCAACAAGTTCAACGGGTGCAGTAACGGGAGTTTCAAAATCATATTCGCTTTCACCGGCATACCAACCAACGAAAACAAAGCCGGATTTTTGCGGATTAACAGGCTTTTGAGCCTTTTCGTTATAGTTTACGGTTTGACCTTCAACTGCATCTGCTCCGTTAGAATCAAAAGTTACTGTAAAAGTTTTAATTTGCCATTTTGCAACGATTTCCATGCTTTCTGTAACAACGTTCGCAAAATCATATTCGTTTTCGCCAATAAACCAACCAACGAAGTTATATCCCTCTTTTTCAGGATCAGCGGGCTTTTGAGCCTTTCCGTTATAGCTTACGGTTTGACCTTCAATAGCATCACCACCGTCCGTATTAAAGGTAACGGTGTATTCTATTGCAGAAAACTTTGCAACTAACGTAATATCTTCTGTTACGGGTGTTGCAAAATCATATTCGTTTTCACCAATAAACCAACCGTCAAAGATATAACCCTCAACAACAGGATCTGCAGGCTTTTCAATTGTAGTTTCTTGGTGAACAAGAACTTCTTTACTTTCAATAAGGCCTGCACCGTCAAATTTAACGGTGTAAACAGTTACTCCGCCACATGCCATAAAGCAAATAGCGAAAAGAATAGTAATTAAACTTACTAAAATACCTTTTTTCATAATTTTTCTCCTTTATGTTTTTGTCAGTTTCCCTACGTACCGTAAAAAAACTGACTAAAATAACAAGTACAAAAAGATTATATCATATACTAATGCATATAAACAAATGATTTTATGACTTATTTAAAAAAAAGTATGTGATTTAATTACATTTTATTTAGTTATAAGATGTTTTTGTTTAGTTAGAACTCGTTTCAGTTTAATTAAGCACAAAAAACACCCCTTTAACAAAGAAGTGTTTTTATAATTTATTATTGACAGTGATTTATATTTTACTTCGCTTTATGATTTGAATTGCAATGCACTAACGGTGCAATTCATGCCAAAAGGCAATTGATGAAGATAATTCTTCAATCTACTCAAAATAAAAGTTTGCAACTCATTGCAAAGCAAAGCCGACTGCTTGATTGCTTCACGCAAAAGAGATTCTATCCTTTTCTAACGAAAACTCCAAAATGACAGGTATTTGTCACTTATAAACGAGCAAAGCGAAGTGATAGAGTCTAAAAATTAACGTAATGATATTATTAAAATTCCAGAATGACAAAGATTAGTAAATAATTCTTCGTTCATGCCAAAAATGGCGAGTATCCACTGATAATGCTTATAAATAACAACAAAAAACTAGGCTATAGTACGATTATCGTGCTATAGCCACTTTTTTTTGCTTATTTTTTGTTTAATAATTCTAAATTTTTAACCGCCTCCGGATGCCCCTGCTCTGCGGCTAAAGTAAACCAATGAATAGCAGAGGGAATATCTTTTTCTACACCAATGCCGTTTGCGTAAAAATAGCCAAGCACACACCAAGCGGAAACTACCCCTTGATTAGCCGCCTTTTGATACCAATAAAAAGCACGCTTAAAATCCTGTTCCACCCCTTGACCTTCTTCATAACAAGAAGCAAGGTTATACTGCGCCTTAGGGTTGCCCTGTGATGCAGATTTTTTATACCAATAAAAGGCCTTTTCATAACTTTGGGGGGTACCTTTGCCTATATCGTAACAAAGCCCAAGGGCGTGTTGTGCGTTTGCATCACCTTGCTCTGCAGCTCTTTCATACCAGAAAAAGGCAAGCTCGTTATTTTGTTCTACACCGTAACCTTTTTCATAACAGGTGGCGAACATATACTGTGCGTCTACGTTGCCTTTAACGGCAAACTCTTCTATTTGTTTTATATCTATACCGATAGTATTTAAAGGATTATTCATAATTCACCTATAAGCTGTAAGCAAGGCTTACGTAATGATATTGCTAAAGCAAATGATGTTTTGCTACCGCAAAATGATGTTCTAACTAGTCGGATTAAGGTATGGCTCTTATTATATACACACCTCGTGGTGTGATGACATACAGTCTGTGACTGATTACATATGTTTACTACTTAAACAATTACATACACGCATAAATGCGTGATTGCTTCACGCAAAAGAGATTCTATCGCTTTCTTACGAAAACTCCCAAATGACAGGTATTTGTCATTTATGAACGAGCAAAGCGAAGTGATAGAGTTTAAAAATTAACGTAATGATATTATTAAAATTTCAAAATGACAAAGATTAGTAAATAATTCTTCGCTTGTACTTAAAATGACTAATTTCTCTTTATTAAGATTATAAACAACAAAAAAACCACTCTATAGCGCGATTAACGATAGTTTTATAAAAAAATTAAAGGCCCTGATAGCAAACCGCACAGAGCCTAAAATTAAAATTAATCTTCTTTTTTACTGTTACCAATAAAGGTACCAAAAGAGGTTACGTTGTGCTTATCCTTGGGCTTGCCGTACATAGCGGATTCGCCAGTTTTTTCGCGACCAAATTTAGAACCACCCTTGCGGTTATCACGGCCGTTTCTTCTTTCGCCCTTATCAAAAGACTTTCTTTCGCCACCCTTGCGGTTATCACGGCGGTCCTTATAGCCGGCGCGATCACGGTCTGCATAAATGGGGCGGTCATCTGTTAATTGATTGGGAACGATAACAACGTAGCGGTTAGGCTCTTTGCCTTCTGATTCCGTTTTAACTTCCGTATTATCTACCAAAGCGGTGTGAATTACGCGACGTTCAAAGGGGATCATAGGCTCTAAGATAATCTTTCTGCCCGTTCTAACAGCCTTAGCGGCAAGTCTTTCTGCAAGCTGAACAAGGGTTTCTTCCCTCTTTTCTCTGTAATTTTCGCAATCAACAACAAGGCGCTTGTAATCTTCCCTGCCGATATTAGCAACTGCACTAGCTAAAGATTGTAATGCGTCTAAAACCTCCCCCCTGTAACCGATAAGGAAAGAAGTGTTAGTAGCTGTTAAATTAATGCAAATCTTATCGTCATCGCGAACGATTTCCGTTGTTGCGTGAACGTTGATAAGATCAAATAAACCTTCTAAAAACTGAACTGCTCTTTGTGCGTCAGAGGGCTTTTTGGTAAGTTTTACCTTAGCCTGAGTAACCTTTTTAAAGATTAAACCTCTGGTAGTGGGTTCTTCTAAAACCTCAATTTCAACTTCCTCCCTGGTAACGCCAAGCTGAGCTATGCCTGACTCAACGGCTTCTTCAATAGTCTTGCCGTAAACTTCAATACTTTCCATCATATTGCTCCTTAAAACCGAAATTCGGTTATTATTTCTTCTTATTCTTTTTATCTTTTTCTATTTCTTTAATTTTACCGGTTCTTCTAAGCTCTAGCTGTCTAGCTTCCTCTGCTGCAAGGCGAGCAAACTTTTTATCTACCGCTAAATTGATTAACATATTAGAAAGTAAACTGAACACAGAGCTTACAATAATATATATAGAGAATGATGCGGTATACATGAAAGAGAACATACCGAACATAATAGGCATCATCCAAGTCATCATCTTTTGTGACTGAGCTGCAGTACCGTTAGCACCGTCTACAGAGCCAAGTTCAGTTTGGGTTTTTTGCTGTTTTTGCGCAATTATTTGCGAAATTAGCATTGTGCCTATTGATAAAAGAACTAAAATTAAATAGCCGTTGGGCTGTGTTTTTTCTTCTTGTAAATTTGCAGTAATTTCACTGTATACTGCTTCATAATGTGTGCCTGCAATTTTGTTTTCATCTGAATTGCAACCTGAACCGCAAGTAGCAAAACAGCCTGATTTTACTAAGAATCCGTACTCTGCAAAAGTTGCTTTAATGGGGTGTTCCCAAGGAATATCCTGTGACCAAACGTTCTTAACCCAAAGGAATCTTACGCTATCTTTATTAGCTCTGTATTCCTCTGCAGAGGCAACTCTGCCGGCTTCTTTTACGTATTCGTTAATAAACTTTTCGCCGTAATATTCAGCAATAACGTTACCTGCTTCTTCTTTAAAATTACCAAGATCTGCTTCAACGGTGGTTAAAGAATATACGCCGGTTGTTTCATCAATTAAAATAATGGGATAACTTGCGTAGTCCTTTAAAATACTGCTTTCACCCTTTGAAAGCTCTGCGTGTAATGCCTTAAGCATATCTGGAGAGGGATCATCAGGAAGAGGTAAAACTTGCTTGCCGTCCTCATCTAACTTAACGTCATTTGCTTCAAAACCGAAGGCTTTGATACCTTCACCGTAACTGCTAGCAATAAAGCCTTCTAAGTTAAATTTTCTTTCCTTGCCGTAAAAGTCGCCGTTATCATCAACTAAGTCAACTACATAAAAAATATCTGTGTTTGTATCACAAAATTCATCAACTGCAGACTGGTAAACCACGCTCATATTGCAGAAAAGCTGAAGGTTTGCGTAGTGTGAATAGGTAGAAAACTGACCGATTACAATGATAAAGAAAACTAGGTTTAAAATAGTTGGTAAACAAGCCGAAAATGGGCTATAACCGTTCTTTTTATAAAGGTCTTGCATCTTGCGTTGATAAAGCTGAGCGTTGTTTGAATATTGACGCTGAAGCTTTTCCAGTTCAGGACGCATTTTTTCCATCATTACAGAGTTTTTCTTGGTTGACACCCTAGATATAATATCAAAGGGTAAGGTGATAAGCTTTAAAATTAACGTAAATACGATAACGCCAAGACCGATACTTCCGCATGCGTTAATTAAAGTCTGAATTAAATTACCAATCCAGTCTAGCTTAACAGCGTTTTCAATCACGTAGTTGTTAGGAATAGCTACGGCTAACCAATTTAATAAATTCATAAGCTCCTATAACGCCACGTAAGGCAAAATTAGCCCTACCGGCAACAATACTTTTACACGCCTTTAAAAGGGATAGTAAGGGGAAGAAAGCGCGTGTAAATAAAATTTTTTATGCGTGAGTATGTTATTTTTTACTGCCACTTTTTGGCATAATCTTCGTTTTGCTTTTATTACAAAAATCCCCAATGAATGGGGAAAATAGCGCAAACAAAACGCAAACCCTAAATTAACCACTTTTTAGCACTCTTAGGGTCCGGTACGGGATCAAATCCCCCTTTGTTTAAGGAATTACACCTTAAAATCCTGTATATTATTAAAGCAAAGGCCTTAAAAAAACTATATTTTTGAAGTGCTTCAACCGCGTACACACTGCACGTCGGGGTAAAAATACAGCCACTGTTTAAACCTTTAGACAGGTATTTTTTATAAAGTTTTATTAAAAAAATAAAAAAGCGGTTAAGCATTAAGTAAGCCTTCCTTTTGAATAAGAAATTTTAAGTCCGCTTCAAATTTATGAAAATCGTAATTTTCGGAAACCTTTGGAACAAGCACTATATAGTAATTGCCCAAGGTTGCAAGATGAGGGCGAATAGCGGCACGTAAACGGCGCTTTATGGTATTTCTTACAACGGCTTTACCGTTTTTCTTGCTAACGGAATAGCCCACCTTTAAATCGCGGGCCTTGACGTATACCAGAAGTAGACTTCTGGCATAACATCTTTTCCCTTTTTTGAAAACAAGGTCGAAATCGCTTCTTCTTTTTAACCTGTTATCCAACTTGCAAATTAAGCCGATAATTTATGACGGCCTCTTGCTCTTCTTCTCTTTAGAACGTTTCTACCCTGCTTGGTAGCCATTCTCTTTCTGAATCCGTGTACTTTGCTGCGTTGTCTTTTTTTAGGTTGATAGGTTCTTTTCATTATATAATTCCTCCGTTTTTTTCTTTAATTTTAAGCACTTTTTATTATTTTTTAGGCTTTCCGCCTTTAAAATCTTTTTTGTTTTAATTTTTTATATTACATTAAATAAACCTTAGTTGAGTATTAACACAAAAACCCAATTGCTGTGGCACTAAATAAGCACTAGATGCAAGCGTAGCTTGCGCAATGATATTGCTAAAGCAATGATATTCGTGCTTTGCACGAATGATATCACTTCGTGATGATATTCGCACCCGTGCGAATTTAGGGATGGCTCTTATTATAGAATAAGTCTTCGCCTCTATAGCGCATTTTTTCGTGACAATAACGAAGCAAATAGGGCTTATTGTAAATAAGCACTAGATACAAGCGTGGCTTGCGCAAAAACTTTTTTGCGTCATTCTGGAGCGTTAGCGATAGAATCTCTACCCACCCCAGTTAAAGCAACTTTTTTAGACTCTATCATTTCCGCAAGCGAAAATTCCAGAGTGACAAAATATCGGAGTATACTTTAGCGTAAATGACCGAAGGCAAGCGCAAGGCTTCGCCTCTATAGCGAAGTATATAGGGCTTATTTTAGTTGCTGATACGAATAGGTAATACTAGATACAAACATCCGTCATCACTGTTAGGTGTGATAATACAGGGTGATATTGGGGTGTTAAGTGAAACCTTAATGAAGTCATCTTCTATTGCATGTAAGCAATCTATAATATACTTACTGTTGAAGGCAATAACGATATCTTTACCTTCTAAGTTAATAAGCACGTTTTCGTTTACGTTACCCATTTCACTGTTAGCGGTGATGTTTACGTAATTTTCTTTAATATCAAACTTAACTAAGTTCTTGGTAACTCTTGCAACAACGGCAGCTCTTTCTACTGCATTTTCGAATATAAACTTGTTAGCCTTGAATTCGGTTAAGAAGGTTACGGGGATAATTTGGCGGTAATCGATATAATCGCCTTCTAAAAGTCTTGCGGTTAAAATGGTACTTTCCACTTCTACCATAAGATTTCTATCTTGAATAACAACGGTTATTCTTTCTTCATCCTTATCTAATAAGCGAACGATTTCATTAAGCGCGCGTGAAGGAACGATAGCTTTAACCTTACCGTAAACCTCTTGAACGGGCTTTCTGCAAAGAGCTAAACGGAAGCCGTCTAACGCAACGCAGGTAATTTCGCCTTCTAAAGCCTCAATTAAGCACCCCTTAAGGATAGGTCTGCTATCATCCTGCAAGCAACAAAAGGCGGTTTTCGCAACCATAGTTTTAAAATCCTTTTGGCTCATAGTGAATGAATTTTCCTTTAATTCCTTGGGAATAACGGGGAAATCCTCGGTGGGTAAAGCTTGAATATAACCTTCTGAAGAACTGTAAGTGATTTTTAATCTACCGTCATCCAAGAAAAGCTCTAAATCATCCTCTTCTTCTAACTTCTTAATAAAGTCAGCAAAAAGCTTACCCATAACTAAAGCTTCGCCTTCCATAAAGGTTTCTGCTCTAATGGTTTTTTCTATTGAAATTTCGTTATCTGTTGCAATTAAGGTAAGACTATCACCCTTGCAAACCAATTTTATACATTCTAAAATAGGATTGTGTGATTTGGTGCTTACCGCTTTTACTACCTTTAGCACTGCATTTGAAAGGTCTAATGCTTTAACGATTGTTTTCATGCTCCCCTCCGAATTGAAAGATATTTTTTATTATATTTAAGTAATAATTGTAGTAGGGTGCTGTGATTATGTGGAAAACTCTTTTTTACCGCATTCTATCTTGATTTTTGCGCTTTTTTGATTGTTGATAGGCGGTGGATTAACTCTTGATAAGAAGGTGGATAACCTTTTTTTAGTGGATAACTTTTTTAACTCATGCTTTAAAAGTTGAATTCCTTAAAAAGGGTTGGCGAAAATTAAAAAAATCCGCAAAACCGCATAATATCACAGTTTAACGTATATATTATATATTATAATTTTAAAAAAATCAATAAAAAAAAGGGCATAATGCAATAAAGAGTTTAACTAAAAGCAGGTTTTTATATAATTTTTTATAAAAGTGCAACTTTTTAGTACTTTGGCTTCACTTATTTTGTGAAAAGTTTTACACTTGCTTGGCTACACCACTAATTTTTGAATGCCCTTTTTATTCTTTTATTCCCCAGTGTTAAAAAGTTATCCACAATATCCACGTGGATAAACTGTTGAAAAAAAGTGGACGTGTGGAAAGCTTTTTTGTTGCATTGATTTTTGCTATGTGTTATAATTTAACGCATGAAAGAGATTTTACTTAACAACTTAATAAGCGTTAGCGAGGAAGGCTTTTCTAGGCTAGAAAGCTTTTGCGATATTTTACTTGAAAAGAATAAGCAGTTTAACCTTACCGCTATACGTGAAAAAGCAGAGGTTTTTGAAAAGCACTTTGCAGATAGCTTAAAGGGTGCTAAGTTTTTTAGCGAAGGGCAAAAAATACTTGAAGTTGGTTCCGGCGGTGGATTTCCTTCTATCCCGTTAAAGCTAACTAACCCTACCCTTGATTTTACCCTGCTTGAGGCTACCGGTAAAAAGTGTGCCTTTTTGAATGAGGTTAAAAGCATATTTAACTTAAGCAAGTTAGAGGTTGTGAATGCAAGAGCGGAAGAGTATGCTAAAACTTGCGCCCGCGAAAGCTTTGATATTGTTACGGCAAGAGCGGTTGCTTCCCTTAACGTGCTTTGCGAGCTTTGCTTACCATTTTTGAAGGTTGGCGGAACTGCCGTGTTTTATAAACAAAAATCTGAAAGTGAGTTTAAAGAAGGCAAGCGCGCTATTGAACTTTTAGGCGGTAAGATAGTTGATACCTTTGAATACACACTGCATTCTTCACCCGAAAGTGAAAGAGTTATTATAATTATTAAGAAGGTAAAAAACACCCCCGAAAAGTACCCAAGGGAATATAAAAAAATAATAAAAGTGCCCTTATAACGCGATTAACGGCACTTTACGTAAAAATAAATAATAAAATAGAGCGTTCTTATTTTTGTTAAGTATCGCTCTTTTTTGTTTATAAAAATAATCTTTGTTAATTATATAAAAAAATAAAATAAAAAATTAAATTTTAAAAATAGGGTTGCAATAAGCATAGAAAAGTGTTATAATAACTTTGTAACTTATATTATATAGGAGGAAAAAATGCAAACCTTTTTCAAAAAAGTAGCGGTTTTATTAACCGTTATCGCGCTTTGCTTATTTAGCATGACGATGGTTATTGGTTGCCAAGCCGTATCCGGCGGTGACGCTGCACCACAACTAAGCACAAGCGAAAGTGAAAACAGTACGTCTACGTCAGTAGATGAATCAATTTCTTCAGAGGATTCTTCCGTTGAAGACAGCTCTATTGAGGATTCTTCAGAGGATAGTTCTATTGAAACCAGTTCACCTGAAGACAGTTCTTCAGAGGACAGTTCTTCAGAGGATTCTTCCAATGAAGATAGCTCTATTGAAGATTCTTCAGAGGATAGCTCTAGCACAGGCGGAGAAGAGCCCCCTGTTATAGAGCCCGATTACCAATATAAATCCGTATACGGCTCCGTTACCGAAAGCGAAGGCACTTTAATAAGCGGAATGCCCAACACCTTAGCAATAAACACCGAAGAAGAGTTTGTTCAAGGTACTTTAAAGGCAACCGTAAGCCTAGCAGGCACCGGCGGTGACAACGGTATTGTATTCGGCTTAAAGAACGAAAAGAACTTAAACGCATATTGGGAACATGAAGGCGTTCACTATTTCTTCTTCTTTATTTCTAACGCAGGTACTGCATACTTAGGTAAGGTAAGCAACCAAACCTGGACCGTTTGCGGTGAAACCCCCATTCCCGGTTACAATGCAAGAGGTATTTACACCTTAGAGGTTGCAAGAGATAAGAGCAATAGCGGATACGACGTTATTAGATGTTACGTTAACGGCGAGCTTTACGTTTCATACAAGGATTCTAACCACGTTGACGGAACCGTTTACGGCGTAAGAGCGGGTAAAGCAGGCATTCAGTTCAGCGGAATAGAAATTTCAAGTGAAATTAAGGGTGCTAGCGTTGCAGTTGAAGGATACGTTATTGCAAGCGGTGAATACGAACAAAAGGGCGATACCCTTACATCTTTAACGGGTAACGCAATTGCAGAAAAAACAGACGGTGAATTTATTTACGGCACCTTAGAAGCAACTATGAAGATTGGCGGTGCGGCAGATAACGGCTTAATCTTTAGCTTAACTGCTAACGATACCCACGCATACTGGGAAGCAGACGTTTCTTACTACTTCTTCTTCGTTTCTAAGGACGGATACGCATTCTTAGGTAAGGTTGATAACGGAACTTGGACAACCTGCCAACACGTAGATATCCCTGGATACACAACTAACAAGACTTATACGCTTAAGATAGAAAAGGACGCAACCACCATTTACGGTTACGTTGACGGAAACTGTTTAGTTACTTATGCAGATAGTTTCCCCCTAAGCGGAACGGGTTACGGCGTAAGAGCTGGCGGTAACGGTGTTTCATTTAGCAATATTAAATGTCAGTCCAGCGGTGAAATAACAGAAATATACCCCGAAGATTTAACGGTTGTAAGCGGTAAGATGCTAGGCACAAGCGGAGCAGCTCGCTCTGCAGACAATAACACCCTAGCTTTAATCAAGGACGCTTCTATGGAAGAAGGTACTTTAACCGCTAGCATTAAGGGCGTTGCTACTAAGAGAGCAGGTCTTGTATTCGGCTATTCTAACGACGGAACTACCGAAAGATATTACCGCTTCGTTTCCAGAAAGGATGCACAGAAGGTAGAGCTTGATATGGTTGTTAACGGCGTTGCTTCAAACGTATACTCTAACTACCTATCAGCAGGCTATAATGCAGGCAAGGCATACGACTTTAGAGTTGTTGTTGAAAACGGCGTTGCATACTGCTATTTCTGGAACACTTTATACGCAGTTGTAGACGTTGAATTAGCAGGCACCGGCGTTGGTCTTTACGCAGAAGGCCCTGCAAGTCAATTTAGTAATTACACGGTAAGTGCAGAACCCAGTGTAACTAAGGTAGACACCTTATTATTCGGTCACTCTTACTTTGAATTATGGGCTAACTACAAAAACGACTTAGCACAGCTTGCTAAGGATTACGATTTTGGTACATACCTAAATATCGGTATCGGCGGATCTGTTGCATCACACTGGGCAAAATTCAAAAAGGCGTTAGTAGCATACGATGCATCAAAGGCAATTTACATGATCGGTATTAACGACCTAACCGGCGGTACTTCACCTGCTGCAGTAGTTGCAAGC
>JAZSMG010000107.1:0-1798 GCA_045535775.1 Christensenellaceae bacterium
GTTTGTTTGAAAACTTTAAAACTTGGTATAATAATAACTTTTTGGAAGAAGTTTATAGCGCTTCGCAAATCAAAGAAATTATTATTAATTTTTTTGCAAGCGCTTGGCAAAAATTAAATGGTATACTAGAAAAAGTGGGGACCATAAAAGTTTAATTATCTATAAAAAGTTCAGGTATATCAGTCACTATTTTTTCTGCAATTTCTTTAAAAACCGGGCCACAGCTTTCTGCTCCGCCGATTCCTGCCTCAGCAAGCACAACAACGCAATATTTTGGTTTTTCAAAAGGGAAAAATCCTGCAAACCAAGACTGCTCAATTTTTCTGCCGTTTTCTATTATTCCGGTTTGTGCAGTGGAAGTTTTAGCTGCGCATTCTAAACCATCCGGTTTTCCTTTTTTGCTGGTTCCGTAATCTACGGAAGCTTTCATATGGTTTTTGAGTATATTTGCATTTTTTTCTGAAATTATTTTTTCGGTTTCTTCTTTGATGTTATCATCCTTAATGAGTTTCATGTTTTCAGCCGCAAGGCCTTTAATAAGTTTTGGGTTACTGTAAACGCCGCCAGAAGCAATAGTATTTATAAGCCCGGCAATTTGCATCGGCGTGGCCATTAATTTACCTTGCCCAAACGAAAAATTTGCAAGCGTTTTTATGTTTTCAAGGCTTTCTTCGCTTGGTAAAATTCCGGCGCTGGAAATTATCCCGGGGGCGAGATAAATTTCGCTGCCGAGCCTAAATTTTTTTGCCATATTTAAAAGAGCATTTTTGGGCATTTTTTGAATAAGTTCTATAAAATAACCGTTGCATGAGTGCGCAAGCGCCTGTTCCATGTCAATAACTTCATGTTTTTTTGAATTAAAACATCTAAAAGAAGCATCTTCCACTTTGGTAACGCCTTTGCAATCATAAAGCATAGTTTCTTTTATGCCATTTTCCAGCGCTGCGGCGCAGGTAACAAGTTTGAAAATTGAACCCAAATTAAACGAACAAAGTGTTCTGTTTAAAAGCGGGGAATTTTTATTTTTAAGGCAAACACCGATATTGCGGTGGGAAAAACTAGGAAAACTCGCGCAGGCTCTTATTTCGCAATTCGGAACCTGCGAAACTATAACCGCTCCGCGGGTTATATATTTATTAGCCGCTTCTTCTGCTATGGTTTGTATGCGGCTGTCTATATTTAGAATCACTCCTTTGGACTTTAAATAAGATTTATCTTTCGTAAATTCTTTTTTACCCGGAAGTATTTTTCCGGAAGCGTCCACGCTGTAGCTAACCGTTATGCTATGATTATCGCCTGATAAATAATCGTCGTAAGCTTTTTCGATTCCACAAAGCCCCTTTTTTTCAGCGGATAAATAACCTATTATATGCGCCGCTAAATTTGCACCGGAATATCTTACCGGCACTTCAAAAGTTTTAATATATGGGCATTTGATTTTTTTATTTACTTCTATTGTAAATGGCGTGTTTTTCGAGCACTTGTTGTAAAGTTCTTTTTGTTTATTTTCATCAACGATGGGCGTAAGCGCTGTTAAAGTTTCGGTGCACGGTATTGCCGCGACCGTTTGTTTGCTTTTGTTGTTTACAAGCGCAGTGTTTTTGCAGTCATATATAGTTCCGCGCAAATCGCAAACTTTTAAATTATAAGATTGCTGACTAAGCGCAGCATCTTGCAATTTTTCTGCGCTAGATAAATAATCTACAGAAAAAAACGCCATACAAAATGAAGCCATAAAAGTGCAAAATAAAATAACGGTTCGTTTATACATAAAAAGCCAACCTTACTAAAAGCAATT
>JAZSMG010000240.1:0-3847 GCA_045535775.1 Christensenellaceae bacterium
CCTCCTTTTGGGTACGCTCCTTTGTATTGGCAAGTCCAAACCGCATGACGATTATGCTTCTCTCGCGGTCTGAAAGCTTCTCCAATGCGTTTAACAGCAGCTCCTTATCAACATCATCCTCCAGAGTACGCATTACCATATCTCCGTCTGTGCCTAAAATATCAGACAGCAGCAGTTCATTACCGTCCCAATCGGTGTTGAGAGGTTCGTCAAAGGATATTTCAGCCTTCTGATTGCTGGTCTTTCTCAGATGCATGAGTATTTCGTTTTCAATACACCGGCTTGCATAGGTTGCAAGCTTTATCTTTTTTTCTGCGTTAAAGGTGTTTACCGCCTTGATAAGCCCAATTGTTCCAACCGAGATAAGATCATCTAATTCCACCCCGGTATTATCGAACTTGCGCGCTATGTATACAACCAATCTTAGGTTATGCTCTATAAGTTGTTTTCTTACGCTTTGTTCACCGCTTAAAAGTAAGGTTATTTTTTCTTCCTCTTCTTCACGCGTATAGGGCTTAGGCAGGCTTTCACCGCTATTCATATAATGAATACTTCCACCACTTTGTATCTTTTTGCTAAATATACCTTTTATTGCCTTAAAAATTCTTTTAAAAAAAGTAATCATAAAACCCTCCTAACCCTTTAATTACCTTCTAACGCGTAATGCGCGCTTAAAATAAGGTGAAAATCTTCGCTTAAATTTAAACCACTTTCGCTAATGCCAATTTTTACATTATAATAAATATTCGCTTTATTACCAAAATATATCTGCATTCGTTCAATTTCATAAATTTTAACGTTTGAATTACCTGCAACTGTATTTATGGATATTCTGCCTATTTCCTCGCCTTCTATAATTCCCGAAATCACAAGTCTTTTTGCAAGCGCCGTTGAAACAATACAAACGGGATAACAGCTGTTAAAAACCAAATGATTTCCACTATCTAAAAATGCCTTAGTTCTTAAAATTTGCCCTTTACTGTATAAAACGCACTCGCACACAAAGGGATAAATTAGCCTTTTTTGAAAGAGTTTTGCAATTGCTTTATTAAATACGCCGTAAAGTAGAAATGCTAGCGCAAGTAATACCCCTAAGGGAATTAAACCGTTACTTGTGCCGTATAAAAAATTGTAATCAATTTCTATTAAAGAAAAAATACCGTATATTGCACCGCCGAATAAAAAGGTTAAAAGCAAGAATTTATTTACCTTTAAAAAATATTCTTTAAAGGTTGCAAACCTGCCGGCTAACGCAACGGTAGAAAAGGCTAGCACTATTTTTAAACCAAAAAGTATTAACTCGTGAAATTTAATAAATGGGAATATAACCGCAAAAAAAGTAGCGAACACGCATGCTAAAAGTATGCGCTTTTTATTCACGTTACAGCTTCCGCCTTTAAGAGTTAGTGTTAATAAAATATAATCGAATATGAAGTTATCTACAATAACGTATTCCACGTAAACGTTCATAGGAAAATTATACTACTTTTCGTTTAAGTTTTTTTATTTAATTTTGCAATAAAAAAAGGTATTTTGTCACTTTATAAAAAGCAACAAAATACCGTTTAATCAACTTATAGCCCTACTTTTGATTAAAAACTAAGTAAGGGAAGATATTTAGATTTATCTACTGCGGCAAGGAATAGGTAAAGACGTGGACCGCTATCTTGACCGAATAATAAATTATAGAAAACCTTAAAGAAACGCATTTGCTTTACGGTGTTTTCCTTCTTTGTAAGATTGGGATCGTTTATTATGGAATATAGGAAAGACTGTACTTCCTTTTCTTCCACCCTTTCTGCGTTTGTTAAATATTCTAAAAGCTTAGCAACTGCAACCTTTTCATCTTCTTGCATATTTGCAAAATATTCAACGTTCTTTTCGGGAAGAAGCTTGAATAACTTTGAGGGTTGGTGATTGCAAATCCAGTTTTGTACGCGAAGCAAACGGGTTTCATCCATTTCACCAAACTCAACGCCTATTTTAGCAAGCATTTCGCGAACTGATTGAGGGTTAAAGTCAACGATGGTTGCAACTGAAGCCAATACGCCAAAGGGAACCTTTGAGTATGATTGCTTACCGCTTACCATACAATAATCAAATACTGCGGTGTTGTATTCATCGGTTTCACCGTTTTTGTAAGCTTCAAGGTTCTTATCAAACTCACTGTAGTGGCGAATAATAGTATCGTCAAAGTTAAACGCAAAGCCTGCTTCGGGTGCGTACTTAGCAAATAACCATCTAACCATATCAGGCTCGTAAACCTTTAAAACTTCCGCAGGAGTAATGTTGTTACCCGTTGAAGAGTGCATATCACCTAAACCGGCAATAGAAAGCCAACCGTATCCTTGGAATAAAGGAGGGGTAATACCTAAAATATTTTTAGCGATATCGCTTGCAACCACGTAGCTACCGCTTGCTGCAGCGTGGTCTATTCCGCCCGGTTCAAAGTCTACCCCTTCAACACCCCAACGCATGGGCCAGTCCACCTTCCAAACAAGCTTAATATGGCCGTATTCACGCACCTTAACGGTGTGAACGTGACCGCAAAGCTTACAGCGGTAGGTTAAGGTTTCGCCATCATCAGAAACCTCGGTAACCTCTGTAACGTCCTTTTTACAAACGTCACAGTAAACGTTAACGGGCGCGTATTTTTCGCGTTCTTCAGCGTTTTCTTCTTGAGTTTTATATTTAAGAAGAACGTCATAAATTTCCTTTCTCTTTTTTAAAGCAAAAACTATGCCTTCTGCGTATGCATTAGAGGTATAAAGCTTTGCTTGATATCTGTAATCGGGGTGAATATCAAGCTCTTCTAAGGACTTTTCAAATTCCTTTTCATTATACTCTGCATATGAAGAGTAAACCCCGTGAGGATCGGGAATTTCAGCGTAAGGCATGCCTAAATATCTATCAAAACCTTCGGTGATTTTTGCAATATTAGAGGGAACCTTTCTTAATCTGTCGTATTCATCCCAAGAGAAAAGCAATCTTGCCTTTTTACCAAGCTTTTGAAGTGCGCGCACAACGTAATAGCTGGTTGCTATATCTCTAAAGTTACCAATATGAACTGAGCCTGAAGGGCTTATACCCGCAGCACAAACGTATTCTTCTTTGTTAGGATTTCTTTCAATCAATTCTCTTGCAATTTTTTCTGCCCAATGCATAGTTTATTTTGCCTCCGTTTTATATTGAACGTATTTTTTTATCATTTCTTCCGCCACCTGTTCGGGCGTTAAATTCGTGGTATCTATAACGCAGTCATAATTATTCATATCAAGAATATCCACGTTATAACATTGGCTATACCTTATTTGCTCTGCCTGCCTGCGCTCGTGGATTTTTCTAACGGCTTCTTCTAAAGAAGAATAGCATTCCGTACATCTTTGAGCTGACATAATTCTTTTAGCAGCCTCATTGATATCTACTTTAAGATAAAAGCTGTAGGTTGAAGGAACAAAGTGAAAGCCAAGTCTTGAATCCACTATATAACTACCCTCTTTATCCTCATAAGCTCTTTGATAATCGTCAAATATCTTATCAAATTCCGGTTTACCAACGATAAACTTGTTAAATTCAACGGCATCCATATTCATTTCCGTTGCCATTTTACGGTTGATACTGCCAATGGAAACGATTTCTGCATTCATGCGTTCAGCCAGAATTTTACATACCGTTGACTTACCGCTGCCTAAATCGCCTGTGACCGATACCCTAAATTCCATATCCTTCGTCATAATTTAACTCCCTGTGACTTTGCAAACGCTATTACGCTTGCAAGCAATTTTTCTTTCTTAACAGCAACCATATTAGCTAGGTTGCACATTATTTTGTAAATAGCGTATATTCC
>JAZSMG010000092.1:0-2454 GCA_045535775.1 Christensenellaceae bacterium
TACACCGTTGAAGAATTACAAAGAGTAGTTAGCGAGCTTGAAAAGTATCTTACTCCCTTTGAAATTGCTCAAGCAAAGCACACCATCAGAACCAGCATCAATCAATTAGTTGAAACTTATGCTGAAGATGATGAAGAAGAGGACGAAAAGGAAGATGAAACCTTTGAAGCAAGAGCAGTTCCCACTCAAAAGGAAAATGAAGCTGAATACGAATATCAACTTCTTAAGAGTGACGACGGTGACGCTGACCTTTACGAATATACCGATTACGACCTAGAAGTAGCTTTAGCAGCTCTTAAGGGTGTTAGCGGTGCAGAAGAAGGCTTAAAGGCTTGTGAAGACGTATGGCATCTTAACAAATACGTTTTCGATAATTACAAAATCGACCTAACCGGTTCTAACCTAAAGGCTTTTAACGTTGCAATTAAAGACCTTAAGAAGAACGGTCTTATTGCTCAAGATGAAGATCCTGGCGTAACTGCTGATAATGCTGATAACGCAATGAATTATTCATATTTCTTAATTTCTCTTAAGAGCCAATATGAATCAATGATCGTTAGCAAGTATGAAAATTCACTTGTTACCGAAAATAAGGGTAAACTTTCACAAGATAAGATTTGGGCACAATATCAAGCAGAACTTAAGGCTCAAAAAGAAAATTACGAAAATAACGTAACTACTTATGAATCAGCTCTTGAAGCAGTAACCGAAGAAACCTTCGTTCTTTGCAATCCTTATGAAGGTTACGGCTACGTTGCAAACTTACTAATCGGTTTCTCTGATGAACAAGCTGCTGCTTTATCTGCAGAAAAGTCAAAGGCAGGCGCTACTGCTGGTACTATTGAAGCTAAGCGTACTCAATTACTTGGTCAATTACAGGTTAAGGATCAACGTGAATCTTGGGTTTACTCAAGCTACGGTGATTACGCAAACGGTGAATTCAGCTTTGATAAGAAATATTTCTTAAGCGAAAACTCATACGATAAGTTAGGTAAATTCATTGGTAAAGTATTCGTTTATGATGAAGAAGGCACTGTTGAAGAAAATGAAGACGGCGTTGAAGAAACCAATTGGAGATTCTCTAACGTTATTCCTGAGGCTAAACCTTTTAGTTATTTAGTGGATTTATTTAACGAATTATTTGAAGTAAAAGATACTGCAAACGCTTTAAAGGCAGAAAATAATTCAACAGGTAAGGTTGATTTAACTGAAGACAAGCGCAATATCTTAGACGATTTAATTTACGCATTCAGTACCGATCCCGGTAGCCTTGGTTCATATCTTGGTTATGCTTACTCACCCTTTACATCTGCAACCACTTACGTTCCTGAATTTGCTGAAGCTGCTAAGAACGTTGTAGAAGGCGGTGTTGGTTCTTACGAATTAGTTGCAACTGACTTCGGTTACCACCTAATTGTTTGCACCAGCAAGGTTACTCAAGGTGAAAACGAATATGCAGATGATGAAGCAGGTAAGGAATTATTCTTAAAGCATGCTTACGGTGACGGTACAGTAGAAGCTGATGAAGAATCACTAGCATACAAGTATAAAGAACTTAAGCTTGATAGCTTTGTTTCAACCGAAATTAGCAAGGTTGCAGATAAGCTTATCAATGAAAAGTATGAAGAAGAAGGCGTTGTAACCTACAATAAGAAGGCATACAAGGATTTAATTCCCGAAACGGAAGAATCTGAAGATGAACACGCAGGTCACAACCACTAAAAATTAAAAAACAAAAGGCGCTACTTCGGTAACGCCTTTTTTGTTATCATATTATATATAAATGTCTTGAAATTTTTACAAATAAATGCTATAATTTAGTTAGGTAAAATACTTTAAAATCAAAGTGCTTTATCGTTAATATAAAGCCAAAAGGAAATAAAACTATGAAAGTTAAAATAAACAAAGTAAACGCAAACGCGCAAATTCCCGTTTATTCAAGCACTAGCGCTGCCGGCGCGGATTTATATTACTGTGGGGAAGAGGTTGTTATAGCCCCCTCTCAAACAGTTATGCTTGGTACCGGTATAGCAATGGAAATACCCGAAGGCTACGTGGGCTTAGTCTTTGCAAGAAGCGGTCTTGCCTGTAAAAGCGGTCTTGCCCCTGCTAATAAAGTTGGCGTTATAGATAGTGATTACCGCGGTGAAATTAAAGTTGCTCTTCATAACCATTCCACACAGGAAAAAACAGTTGTTTCAGGTGAGCGCATTGCTCAAATTGTAATCACTCCATATTTAAAATGTGATTTCGAAGAGGGTGAACTTTCTTCAAGTGAAAGGGGTATAGGTGGATTTGGTTCAACCGGAAAAAAATAAACCCTAGCTACTACGCAATAGTTCGTTCTTTTAGTTTTGCTCACATTCCTGCGACCAACAAGGTCGCTCCCTGCGCTCAAAACTAAAACGCCTGCTCTTGCTTGTATCTAGTGCTTATTTACAATAAGCTTGACTT
>JAZSMG010000154.1:0-15508 GCA_045535775.1 Christensenellaceae bacterium
ATATAACTGTCTCTGTCGGACGTTTTTACGGTGTAAGAGGGGTTAGTTGCGTCCTTGATAGCCTCACCGTTCTTATACCACTGATAGAATACAGTTTGATAGGTGGGATTTGCTTTATCGTAAGCATTCTTGAACGTACCGCTTTCGTTGCACATCTTTTCTACGTCAACGGTAAGCGTTACACCGATGCCTATTTCACCGTTTGCAGTGTAATATACGGGAAAATCTGCCTCGGGAATAGAGAATTTGTAGAAGAATTGACTTAAAGCGTCAACCTTATCCTCCATCAAGGTATCATTTACGTAGACGTTTGCCTCGTACGGAATATTCGCCTCTCCGGTTTGTACGAGCTTACCGATAACAAGATAGGTCTTTCCGGGAATCAAAACGGTGTTTTGAATATCAAGCTCGGGCTGACCCTTGCCCTCGCATATAAAGAGGCTCTCGGGATTTATCGATACGCCCGGTGTTGCAGAGGATATTTGAGGAGCTTTTCCGCCTGCAACGAAGTCACTTGCGTTTAGATATATTTGATACAAATAATTATGGCATTTGTGTATATCGCCAAATGCAGTTTTGTCGCCTACCGTTACGGTTACGTAGAAACGACCGTCAACGTCATCTACTGTAAAATTATACAAAGCGTCGGTTGCGCCCTCAATAGCCTCACCGTTCTTGTACCATTGGTAAGCTACGTTGCCCGCCTCAAACGCCCTCTTGAATTCTTCGTTTTGAGAGCACATAAGCGCTGTGTCAAGCTCCAAAAGACCGCCTATACCGAGCTTTGCGGTAGAGGTGTTATATATTACGGAGAACGGATTTCCCGCAATGGCATCAAACGTATAATTTATGAGCGCATAACCTGCGTCTGAATTGACGGTGGCTTGCTTTCCGTTGATGGTTGCAGTCACAGCGTCTCCAAATTTATGCTCATCGGGGGGATTAACGAGTATTTTCAATTCATAAGCTTTACCAGGCTTGAAAACATCGTTCTCTTCCATCTTGATCAAATTTTCGTACCATTCGACCTTTTCAAGCTTTACACCGCCGCCCAAGGTGATCTCGGTATCATATGCTTTCTCGCCAACGATAATATCACCCACGGTAACGCTTACGGATTTTACGCTTTCCTTACCGTAGTAAGCCGCAATATATACGGGCGCGGCAGGCATTGTAAAGGTGGTTGAGGCACTGTAATAGTCTGCAAGCTCAACTCCGCTTGAGTCCCAACGAACAAACTCCATACCGCTCTCGGCAGGGTCTGCAACTATGGTAACGGTCTGACCGTAGCCAACCTCGGTTACTGTATTACCTCCTATTGTCGCAGTTCCGTTTTGAACGTCTATGGAATATTTCTTTTCATAGGAAATAACGCTTACAGCGTTTGCAAAGAGGGGATTTTCAATCTTATAAAGAGCGCGTGAATATCCGTTTTTATACCAATAATAATTCTTACCTGCTTCTATTGCCGCAAATTGATTGCCTGCATTAGAAAAATAGATATCCTCTGCTTGCTTTATTCCGTTGATCACAAGCTCGTGAGTAGCGGTGGAAAAGGCGTCGACCTGCGACTCGTGAACCTGTATGCCCGTATTGAAATAAGCATTATTGATAATAAGCTCTCCAGAGCTTTCGGAATAGAGTGCGCCGTAACCGTCAAGGTAAACGGTAGACATACTGTCACCAACCTTAGTACCAATCCAAGCACCTCCGTCAATAGTAAGGGCTGCCTGCTTTTCAAGATAGATAGCAAAGCCGCTCGTTGCGGTATAGTCACCGCCGTCAAGCGTAACCTTTGCGTCATCAGTAGCATAGACCACCGTTCCGGTGTAACCGTTATACATATCAACGCTTGTTGCGGTGAGAGTAGAATCATCCGCTACGAAAACAACACCCTTAGCAGTACGATGATCGGTGTACCAATTTTCAAACACTAATCTACCGTTTTCAATCTCAAGGCTTGAGCTGTTTGATACGGCGATCATAGAAAAATCGTCTATGTAGAATTCGTTTGCATAGTTGCCTACCATTAGTTTGTTGCCGTTAAGGTCAAGCACGTAATCCTTGCCTCCGTCAAAAACAAGGCGGTGCTTTGTGGGAAGCTCGTCATCGGGAACGGTATCCATTATATCGTTCATAAGCTTGATATGTGTCTTGTCGGAATTTACGGCATTGAGCAACTCACTCCACCTGCCAACCTCGGTGATCTCCGTCTCAGGTGTATCGGCAAACACCGTGAGTGCCGAGAATGGTACTATTGCAAGAACCATTACGAGTACGAGCAGAACCCCAAAGAGCTTTGACTTAAATTTTGTTTTCATTGTCTTTTCTCCTTTAACTGTTCCCCTTGCCCCATGAGACAAGGGGATATTGTTTAACGCCTATTATTTTTTCTTAAATATCGCAATTAAATCTGCAAAGGATTTCTTTTTTACAACAAACCAAACAACGGCAAATCCGCCGATACCAACTACTGCAACAGAGCCAACTACTATGCCTGCAATAGCACCGCCGGAAAGGCCTTTTGGCTCTTCTTCAGTAACCATTTTATAGCCGCAAATATCACAACTGCCGTTAGTATTGCTATCTATATGCACGCCCTCGTTATACTTTACTTCGGTACAATTTACACAAGCTATCCAATGTCCGTTCTTGTCATAGCTCCATTCAGCACTTTCTTGGTGACCGCTTGTGGAAATAATACCCCAAGTAGCAATATCTTCCGTAATCTGAAGGGTTGCCTCTGCATCCTCGTAAAATCTGTAACAATTTTTACACTTGTAATATTCCTTCTTACCGTTTTGGGTGCAGGTTGCTTCAACCGCTTTTATATGATCAAGCTCGCATTCGTGTGTAACGCCGGGAACACCCGTTTCTTCATTATACGAAATACTTCCCGCAAATAAGCAAAGGTTCTGCATTCCCGCTGTATGTTTATACGCCCAAGTAACACCCGTTATCGTTACGTAATCTTCAGAAATGGAATCCGGTAAAACGTAACCTTCTTTTAAATGCAATAATAAATAATAAGCGTATTGCTTACCATTTATGAAAGAGGTTGCAATGCATGCACCATCAATATCCATCCACGAATTACTAGCAAAAAATTCATTTTGACCGCAATCGCAAGTATCTCCGCAAGGGTAAAAAAACTCACTGGTGATCAATTCTTCAGGCATTTCCTTTGGTTCTTTTAAGCCTACTAAGTAAGAGCCGTCTATCGTAATAGACTCAAGCACCTCACCCGTTTGATCTTGCAAGGCAGTAATACCCCTGCTTTGATCAAATATAATTACAAAATGCACCCAGTACGTATTGTTTGTACGGTTTGCATCAGCAAGCATATATTCCATTGTTTCTAACCAAGCAACGGATGAAATTTGAATAAGCCAATCTTCTTCTTTGTTGATTTCGTTTGGATTAGGAAGCATATAATCTGAGCCGGGATGTATTCCCAAACGGTAATAATAATACTTACCATCTTCAAAGGTGCTAACCTTTTCATTTGTTTCAGCATCATACCACTCGTCGCTTTTCTCTTCTATATTACAGCAGGTATTATCACAAAAATAATATTCTTCCGTATCCTGTAACAATGCTCCAAGCTTGGCTTCAGAGGGATATTTTTTACCTATTAAGCTACTTCCGTCTATAACGATGGGTAATTGCACTTCCTTTTTCCAAACGGCGGTTGCAACTACTGATTTCGTTACCGTTATAACGGCAGGTGCGGCGTATATCTCACCGTCTATTTCCCAGCCGTATAACCTTTTGCCTTCAGGCGCGGTAAAGGTGGTAGTATTTGGAAGACCGAAAAGACTTGCTTCCATTTTTTGAACGGGCATTTCACCACTACCGCCGTTAGGTAAAAAGCTAATTAAAGGTACGTTAGTCCATTCAATTTGGAATACCTCGCTTTCTAATACGCATTCGCCACCGATAAGCGCCTCTATTTTAAACTTATAAATAATTTCTTCATCACAGGTAAAAGCGTAAGTGTTTACCCCTGATTTATATGCTTGAGTATCCCATTGATCCCAGTCGGGAATATTTACGTCAAAATATAAAATATTAAACTCGTCGGCTTCAAAATTGATTTCCCATTTAACCTGCAGAGCACTACCCACACCTCTTATACTGCCGGTGGGTTGAACCGTAAACGCCTTTTGTTCGCTTGCGCTTACCTTAAAATTAGGCGCTTTAAGTGCCATAAAAGCGCAAAATGCGCAGGTTATACAAAGCATTATACCTACTAAAAATTTTCTTGTTTTTTTCATTCTCGTTTTCCTTTTAAACAGTCGCAACTAAATATGTTTTTTAAGATTAAACCTTTCAAAGCAAAATTATGCTTTTTCTATTTTCATAAGACCGTCAGAAATAATTAAACAGCCTTCTTCATCCATTTCAACGGGGTAGTAGTCGTTACCGTCTTTTTCATAATTTAATAAAAGTTGGTCACCCTCTATTTTACTAGGGAAGGATTCTATTAAAATGCCTTTTTCGGTTATTTCCCAGCCTTCTTCCTTAAGCGTTTCTATTTCACTTTCTAAAGGCTTGTAAAATACATCTAAAGCACTTTCACTAATAATAAAATCCGCGCGAAGCATTTGTTTATATTCGCTATGATCTTCATCATCCGGCATAGCTTCAATATCAGCTCTATTTATTCTTATAAGCCCTGTTTCATCAGCGCCAAGCATATCTTTTAATTTCCAAATACCTAATAATTCCATTTTTTTCTCCTTTTACGCCCATGCGTCTTGTGATTTTGGTATACGAATATCCGTAAGTAGGTGTTGTTCCCATAAATACCAAGTTCCGCCACCCGTTTTTCTTAGGGTTATTGAACGGGGGGTATCTGCACCACCGCTATTGATTAATAGCTTCATATAATTTCCGCCCTCCAGCTTAGAATATTGGTTAGATATTACCTTTACCGTATAGGGAACGGTGGGGGTGTACTCGTTTGCGGGGGTTGCACCGTTAAAATAAGAGCGAGCAATATAGTCCTTACCGTCCATTAGGCGGTCGTTTAAAAAGGCTATATCCGCAGGGCTCATTGGGCGCGGACCGCGTAAAAAATTAAGCATTTCCGTACCCGCTTCGCGATCCTTAGAATACACGCAAAGCGCGCATAAAGCCAGCGCCGCCGTTTTAAAGGGGGTATCCATACTAGCTTCGGGTAGCGCCTTAAGCTCTTCTAAATTAGAAGGTAGCTTTTCAAAGGTGAAGCTTTCCTTCTTGCTAAAAAGAGCCAAAAGCTTGTTCCTAATAAAGGTGATAGGTGTGCCAATTTTAGATAAAATAACTCTTATAATATCCATAAAAATCTCTCCTTTCTACCCTGTAAAACAAGGTAGGCGATTAAAATTCTCTTTTTATTTTTTTCGCGCATTTTCTTTTACTTATCTTCTAAGCCAAACAAAATACACAGTTCTTTTATAAAATCTTGCTTTAAAATGCAAGTTTGATTATCGTAAAAGTGAATTTCTTCACCCGATTTATAGCTTGCAGTAAGCGTAGAGCCAAAAAAGCTAGGCAAGCCGGATACGCTGTGATAATATCCGTTGAGGTTTGCCACCTCGTGCTTGCGAAGCAGTTTTTCCAGCTTAGTTATAAAGGCTAAATCTTGCTTTTCTTCCCTTTTTAGTTTTTCTTCTCTACTGCTAACCAAAATACTGCAAAGCACCGTATTTTCCACAACCTGCGCTTCTAAAGAGTAGATAGCGGGTTTTGGGGTTGAACTTTTTAATAAAAATTTAGTTGAAAAACGGCAAGAAAATTTAATTAACTCGTTAGAGGTTATTTCCTTGGGCGCGTCTAGATAAAAACGCTTAACCACACCGCCGTTTTTATTGCTTTCTTTTGCGTTTACCGTTTTAAAAGGGCGCATATCCATCTCCACCTACACGCCGTAGTCTTCTGGCGTTATATTTTTAACGTCGAATAGGGTACATAACTCACGCAAAAGCTCAATCGGTAAAAAGGCTTCTTGGTTATCAAAACAATATATACTCTCCCCCGAGCTATAACTTGCATCTACTTTAACGCCGTAAAAATCGGGTAACCCTTGCACGTTACGGAAATATCCGTTACGTGATGCAACGTCGTATTTTTTTAATATTTCATCCACACGGCTTAAAAATTCTATTGAGTGCCTTTCTTTTCTAACCGAGCCAACGTCAATCCCTTCGCTACAGTCAACTGTACAGGTTACTGCGCTACCATCCTTTTCTAAGCATGCGCCAAGGCAATAAACACCGCTTTTTAAATTGGTATCCTCTTCAAGAAACGCCAGCGTAGAATACCTTAAGTAAAAGCTTATTAAATCACAAGATTCAACACACTTTTTCGCTTGGGGGTCATCGTTTTCTATTACTCCCCCATCCTCGTAAGGTCCTTCATAAATTCTATCACGGCGACGCTTACGCATTTCTTTAAACCATTTTATAAGGCACATACAATTCACCTTTTTTAATTATTTTTTACTAAATATTGCTATTAAATCTGCAAATGATTTCTTTTTAACAACAAACCAAACAACTGAAAATCCACCGATACCAACGATAGCCACTCCGCCAACCACTATTCCGGCAATAGCTCCGCCGGAAAGACCTTTGGGCTCTTCTATAGTAACCGTTTTATAACCGCAAATATCGCAACCGCCGTTACCGTTGCTATCGCTGTGGGCGCTTTCGTGTTGCTTTGCACCGCAAGCGCATTCCTGCCAATGTTTAGCGCTATCACTCTTCCACTCGCTTGAATATGAGTGATTATGCCCAGGTAGCATATCTTCCCATATTGCGTAAAGAATTAAGTTTGAATGAAGTTCAAATTGACTTATATTAATTATTTCGCCGTCCTCTTCTATCGCCCAGCCCTTAAATATCTTGCCTTTAGGCGCGGTAAAGCCGTTTTCGGGTAAGATAAATAAGCCGTAATGATTTTCTATCGCGCTCATTTGACCGCTACCGCCGTTTGCATTGAACTCTATTTTATAAAATGGATGTATATGTAAATACTTAACGTCCTTTAGGTTAGCCTCATCTAAGCCCTGAACGCAATCACTTGCATTAGTGGGGCTTGAAAGTATTTCGTAAGGCATTGTGAAAAGAGAAATATTGGGATAGCGAGATATTGCTTGATTACCGCTAAGCTTTACGTCTGCGTTGATTATTAGGGGTGCAGACACAGATTCAAACGCTAAAATGGCACAAGAAGGATTTTCACCTTCAGTAGGGCCTATTGCATTAGCTTCTAAAACCCCACCGCTTACCGTAATAAGACCGCCCTCCGTGCAAAGACCTGCGGATATTCCTTGCGAACTGAAAGAGGTTAACTTAGTCATACAATTTATTAATTCTACGTTCGTAGCGTTAATACAAGCCGCGGCAAGTCCTTCAATGTCAATATCTATCAAACTATCTTCAACGGTTACGTCCCCTATTTCAAACATAACTCCAATACCAAGAGCCGTTTCCTTTGCTGAAACGTCAATTTTTATCTCGCTTGCTTCTATTTCTATCGTCTTTACTGAAGATATAGCTAAGCCGGCATCCTCTTGCCCGTCACATTCAAAATTAAGCGCACAATTGTTTACGCTTACCTTTTTTCCTGCATAAATTCCGTAAGCTACCTCACCGTACACTTTAAAATCTGCAGTAACGTCTTCTAACTCTACGTCGCCTTCAAGAAGGAATATTCCAGCCAAGCTAGCCGTTACCTCTAACGTACTGTTCTTAATTACTAAGCGCGGGGATGCTTCTAAGTAGATTAAAGTTTCTGCCTTTCCTTTTATGCTACTGTTTTCCATAAACAAAGAACCCGTTTCAGATTGAAAACAATCCGTTTCCGAGTTTGACGTAACGGTAGAATCGTTAACGTATATCGAGCCACTACCGGTGCTAACTAGGCAGTCCTTTGAAGAAAGCGTAGCGTTTTTAAGCGTAACTGTTCCTTCAGTCGTTTCTATACCAGCGCCTAAAAAGACAACCGAGGTGTTTTCTATAACGACTGATTCCAAGCAATAAACACCCACGTCGTAATTTGTTTCTAACGAACCGCTACCCGTTATTTTTATACTTTTTGAACTGTAAATTGTAAAAATACTATCTACTTTTGCATCTTCTTTTTCGGTTATTTTATTAGTGCCAACAAGATTTATAACAAGCCCATCCACGTCGCTATATATACCGCAGTAGCCTTCTTGCGCTTGAGTGCAATATTCCGCTAAGTTAGCGTTATTCAAGGTTAAGGTTTTAGTTGCTGTATCGTAAGATACAGTTCCGTCCTCTAACACGTCTGAAGCGTTATTTTCATTAACCTCTGTTCCGCCAACGAAAACGCCGTAGCCCTGAATTACCGCGTTAACCTTTTGATTATTTACCGTAAATAAACTCACGCTAAAACAAAAAGCAACTAAAAAGGCTATTAAAAGGCCTAAAATTTTATTTTTCATAATTACTCCTTGTAATAAGTCAGGGGTTGGGAATACGCCCAACCCCTTAAGCTTGGGCTAAAAGCCCTTATTATTTGCTAAGCTTTTTCTTTCTGATAATAAACCAGTAAATGCAGAATCCGCCACCGCCAAGAACTACTACTGCACCTGCTACGATACCTATAATAGCGCCGGTGCTTAAGCCCTTAGACATATCAAACTCGCATTCATCGCATTTCTTATCGCCGTCTGCGTCAACGTGAGCGATTACCTCTAGCTTTTCACCGCAAATGCAAAGCTTGTGGTGACCTTCTTCGGTAGCAATCCATTCAACGCCTGCAGTATGACCTTTCGCAGGTTCTAAAACCTCACCGCAAAGAGTACAGGTTTGTGCTTGTGTGCAGGTTGCTGCTGCGCCGGGGGTATGTGCTTCCTCCGCTGCTCTTATAAGCTCACCGCAAACGGTACAGTGTTGACCGGTAATGCAGTTAAATTCGCCGGGAACGTGATCTTCAGCATCTTCCCTAAAGAAACCGCAGTTAGGACAGGTTGATTCACAAGGATGCGTGAAGAAGTGTAAGGGACTGCCGTCTAGATATGTAGTTCTTTCATAACCGCAATCTAAACAAACGCTATCACACTGGCTGTTATTTCCCCAGTTGTGATTCATCGTTTCGCCTTTGGTTGCTTCCGATCCTAATTCCGGGCAGTTGGGGCTTATGCAAAGCTTGTAATGCTCAATTTCGTTGCAATCACCGGGTTTATATACGCTATCGTATACGTGAACGTGGTCTTCTTCGGGGTTTTCCCAAAGAGCGGTAAGAGTGATATTAGTATCAACGTAAATTTCGCCGGTAACGATGGCGTATACAGTTCCGTCTAAGCTCCAGGCTACAAAGCTTTTACCTTCTGATCCTTCAAATTCACATTCGGGTAAGGTATAGTATCCGCCACCTTTAACGGTAACTTCACTCATATGTCCGGTAGCGCCTTCACCTGTGCTAAAGTTTACCATAAAGTAAGGTAATTCTTCACAAACCAAGAATGCTTCAACGGTAATTACGCCACCAACAACGTTTTCTGCAACCGCGTATTGACCGTTCACGGTTGCGCTAATTTGTTCGCTGAACGCGTAACCTTCTTTTGCAGAAAGAACTACTACCAGCATATACCCTCTTGCACCAACGAAGGGGGTTGATTTATCTACTACTTCTAACGTTTCCATATCGTAGAAGCGGAATTCTTCAATATTGCAACCTTTTGCGTTAAGGTCAATTTTAGATGCGGGTAATTTGCCTTCGTAGGGGTTTTCTACCGTTACGGCAATTTGCTTAACGGGTTCTCCTGCGCATTCAAAAGATATAGAACACTCTACCCAATTTGCTTCGGGTAAAGTATTGTGAACGCTCTTATGCTGAACGGGCTTGCCGTTAATAGTTATTGATAATTCTTCACAGGGTGCAAATTCAAACTTGCCTTCTGCACCGTTAATTTCCTTATCTGAACAAAGAACTAAAAGTAGTTCGTAGGTGTGGCCGTATACGAAAACGTCATCTTCCGTAAGAGCCTTACCGGCAGTTAAATCGTACCAAATAACGCATTCGTCTGCAGCACCTCTATCAAAGCCTTGGCTATAGATAAAGTCGTAATCGGGGTGCTCGCCTGCAACGGGTTCGGTAACACCGCTAATTGCTATTTCTCTTAAAACACCGCCGTTACAGGGTGCAAATTCAATATTTACGAGGGCCAAAGTGGGATCGTCTATGAAAAAGGCTTCAACGTAGCCAACGTTTGCACTTGCTTCAAGCCAATTTGCAAAGCGGTAAATATCGCCTGATTGAATGAAGAATGATAGAGTATAAATTTTGCCCTTTTCAAATACTGACTGTTCGTTTAACCTTTCAGTTACAGTTGACCATTGAATGCCGTTAACAAAATCGTATTGGCTACCGCCGGTAACTTCTTCATCTGTAACTAAAGTATATTTATCGTCGCCCATGGTAGGAGCGGTATATACGGGGTGTTGACCTTCTGCAGGCGCTACTATACCGCTAAATGATACTGAAGATATTTCAACTGCGGGGCAAGAAGTAAACACGTAAGATATTTCTTCTATACCACCGTCATTATAAACGGGTTCGCTAGCTTCGTTATAGCCAAGACGTGTTAGCTTCATAGCCACTTCTTTACCGTTTACGTAGCCTTTAATGAATTTTCCATCGTTTTGCTCGTAGGCGCTTTCAACGGGTAAACGGAATCCGTTTTGGGTAACTACGCCAAGCACTACCTTGTAGTCTTTACCTGCAACGAATTTATCTGATAATCCCATTGACTTCCATTCGCCATTTTCGCTTACGTACCAGTTATATGAAGAATTTGCAACCGTAAGCGCGCGACTGTTAGTGCAAAGAATTTTGCTTGCATCAGGTTGAGCTTCACCTGCAACAGGTGCAGGAATTACTATACTGGGGGTAACCACGCCAAAGGCAATTTCGTCAAAGGTATACATTACGCTTATCGTTTTTGCATCAATATTAACTTCGCGGTGAGTAACGATAGCAGGCATGCCGTTAACGGTTGCGCTGATACCGCTGTAATCGGTGTTTTCGCCGTCATATTCAAAATTCCAACCGCTGTTTGCACCTTTTAATTCAAGGTCAACGCGAACGGTGTAGCTTTCGCCACCCTTGAAGAATGTATCTGCATTCGAATCAACACCAAGCTTATCGTTTGAGCCGTTGGGATTGTAGTCTTTGTACCAATTTAAACCTACAACCTTATAAGTCATGTGATGTTTAACTTCAACTGACGCATTGTCGCGATAAACGGTTACGCCGGCAGCGGGGGCAGGAAGTGTAATAGCTACTTCGTTAACTTTGACACTTACTTCAAGCGCATTTACCGTTGAGGGGGTGAATGCAAAAGCAGTAACCAGTAATGAGAGCATTAGCACAAAGCTAATAATGAAATTTTTTGTTTTCATTCCTTTCTCCTTTTTTGCGGTTATTCCGCATTGTTTTTCTTCAAGTGCTTTTCGTTTAAACCTTTAAAGCACTATTATTTAGTGTCATAATTTTATCACATACGCGCGTGCGTGTCACTACCTACCTAGTATAGTTTTAGTATGGGGTGCGGGTAGTTTTTTAAAAAATTGCTTTTTTGGCATAAAAAAAGGTAGCGCCTAAACGCTACCTAAATTTGTTATTTTTCAGTTGTAAAATCACTTTAAAAGCATAAATAATTCATCTCTTCCGCTAACGTTTAAAGATGTATAAAGTAGGCCTATATGCCATTTAACGGTATTTTCAGATATATTTAGCTCGTTTGCAATTTCCTTATAGCTCTTACCGTCTAATATACCTTCAAGCATTTCCATTTGACGGGTGGTTAGCTTTTTATCTTCAGGTAAAAGAGCTAATACCCTTTCTATCTTTTCTGCTTTTGGTATAGAGTCTAAAACTATAACCCTTGTCTTTTCCGGGGTGGGAATATCTTCCTTTGCAACGTAGTCTTGAAGCATCCAATATACGAAGAAGAACACGAACTCACTCATTAAATAGGAAGCAGATAAAAATTCAAAGTTCCACTCAACTAACTTTTCTACTATCCAACCGCCAATATTACAAGCTACTACCGCAAACATCATGCAAGCAAGCTTATTAGAACCGCCCTTATTTCTTTTTAAAGACACGCCTATAACGACTAATATTGCAACTAAATACCCTAAAACGTATACTAAATTTGCAGGGTGTAAAAAGCCGTATTCCTTTACAAGCTTAGATGCGCCGTCTTCCTGTATTAGCTCTACACTCTTATAATACCAATCTAAATGACCGGTTGTAAGCACTAATGCAAACATCACCATCGCCACGCAAATAAGTGCGTAAATTACCCACTTTTTGTAATTAAAGCCAGATAGTTTTGAAATAAGCATGAACATACACATAGGTATAAATACCTGACCGAAGTATGCAATCTTATTCGCAAAAAGGGCAAATTCCACCGTTTTTGAAAGGGATAAAAGTAAATATCCAAGGTTTACCACGCATACTGAAACGTAAAGCACGAAAAGCCAAGGCTCGTTTTGCTTTTTTCTAACTAAAAGGCTATAGCCAAAGGGTAATAAAAGCGACAGTGCGAAGATTATGCAGTATAAAGTAATTATCATTGCTTTACTCCTTCATTCTCTCACGTAAGTCCACTATGATTTTATTATTATAACATTTATTTTAAAAAAAATCAAACTGTTAATGTAGGCAAACGGCTTTTTGCTTTAAAAATTTATTTAAACAAAAAAAATATTTTCCATTTTTAATTAGTAATTTTTAGTATAATATTTACTTTTTAGCCTTTAATCTTATGCAATATTATTCAAAAAAGTCCTTCTATAGCGCGATTAACGGCACTTTTAAGCCTTTTACAAATAAAAAAGCAAGGGTGCGTTTTATTTAGCTTTCCCTTGCTCTTTTTCGTTTGGTTTTAAAATATTAAGTTAAAATTATTCTTCTGCTCTTTCCGTTTCCAGTATTTTTCTAAAGCGTTTTTTGCTTTCTTCATCTAAGCCGTCATACATCTTTAACGTTTCATAAATTTCTGTATTTTCCGGTGAATCGCCTGCTTGCTCAACAATCATATCTTCAAATCCGGTTGCTATAATTGCTACGGGAACGCCAAACATACAACCGCCAAGAAGTAGCATTGCCGTTGAAAGTGCTTGCCCTATTGGGGTGACGGGCGAAATATCGGAATCTGCATCTATCATAGTGCGAATACTATACCAAATACCGCTGAAGCCGTTTTTGAATACTTCGGGTTGTTCTTTGCTTTCAAAAGAATACATCAACACTGAGCATATAGTCATAATTACAGCGATTGCTATTATAGACATAACTATTTGTTTTTTCTTTCTTTGTATAGCGCGCGCAAAGTTTGCTATACTACTTAAATATCTGCTTGCTTTTAATAAACGCAATATTTTGCATAGCTTAAAAATCTTAAGTATACCGGTTGCGGTTGGCAGATTTGCAACGAATATCGGAACAATAGATAACAAATCTACCAAAGACATAAATGAAAATATGTATTTCATCCTTGCCTTATCAGGGCGTAATTCGGGCATATCCAAGGGTGCCGTCCATACCCTTAATACGTATTCTATAGAGAATAAACATGCTATTACCACTTCAAATATATATATCGAGTCTTGTACTATTTCCGGCAAAGGAAAAGTTTCTACCAATACGAATGAAACTGAAAGAAAAATTAGTATTACAGACGCTATATCAAATATTTTAGATGGTATATCTCCCTCTTGGCCTTTATCTATAACCTCGTTAACGCGCACCTGTATTTTTGCCAGTTTTTCTGAAAATTTGCCAGAGGTTTTTATGTAGTCTGACATTTTCACAAGGCGCACCAACTTTATTAGCTTTACCATTCGCAAGATTGCAAATTCCTTGGGTATCTCGTTGAAAAGTACGGATACTATTGAAATTACGTCTATAAGTGAATCAAAAGAGGTTATAAATTCCCATATTGCTTGCAATTTGTTTTCGCATTCGGGATATTCAAACTCACACACCCACAGCCTTATTAAATATTCTACTATAAATAACCCAACCGTTACGTACTCAAAAACGTTAAGTGCCTGGCGAAATTCATCACTAATGTTAAAAAATAAATCAATTATTACCGCTCCGCCGGAAAGCACTACTATTGCGCATATCAGCACGTCAAAAACACTAGATGCCAAATCACCCTTTCTTGTTGGGCCAATTATCTCATAAATTCTTTTCTTTAGTTTTTTATAAGCACTCATTTACCTATCCCCTTTTACCGTTACACTTTTTTAAGCTTTTCGCAGTTATCAAAAAACTCTTCCCAAGTCATAGTGGGTTTGAATTCACCGTTTACGTATATTCCCCAACTTCTGTAAAAATATGAACGGTCCGTTATATTATTCATAAAATCGTATGCAACCCATTCACCTTCAATAAACTTATAAGTTGCGCCAATTCCGTGCAATTTTCCATCCTTAAAAGTGCCTTTTAGCATTTTTTCATCATCTTCAAACAAGCATCCAATGCCGTTAGGAACACCTTCTGTTTCTTCACCTATATATTTTTTACCGCCGTAAACAACTTCCTTGCCACAGCTAAAAGCATCTCTTTCATCTGCGTAGTCAAACAAGGTTGCCTTTCCCTTTCCGCCGGTATTTTCATACCCCTTTTGCAAGCCAAAAATTAACTTACCATCCTTAAACACACCCGATAGTTGATTATACGCATGATAGCCGTTCACGTTGGAATCGTAATAATAACTGCCAAATCCGTTTAGTTTTCCGTTAATAAACTGCCCTTCCGTTATTGAAAAGCGCAAATCCCCATCAGAAAAATAATCCATTTGGCGAAGCACGCTAAAGCCGTCCTCTTTTACTTCATCAACGGGCATCTTTTGCCAATCACTAAAGGAAAACTCCTCATCAACCTGCCCTTCGCCTTGCAAATTTCCATCCGGCAAACCGTTTTTATAAAAGCCAAAATTTGTTGCATTATAGGCCTTACCACCCTTTAATTCATAGCAAAAGCCGTGTGGTTTACCATTTAAAAATTCCCCAACAAAAACACTATGTTTGCGAATCGTACTCATTCCGCCAATCCCATCTTTTTCATCGGGATCATCTTCTATTTCCGTATATTTGTCATGAGCAAAACGCATTCCTCTTAAGCGGTCACCGTTAAACACGCCGTATTCGTATAAAATATTGCAACCGTAAGCGCCACCGCTCATTTTAATAAATTTAAAAGTCTTTTTTCCCTGTCTTACGTAACTGCTAAACGTAATTGCCATACATCACCATTTAAGTATTTTTTTGTTTAATTATAGCACAATTATTCTTATATTGCAATATTTTTATCAAAATATTTTATTCCAAATTTCATTAGCCCCTTTACTTATTCCACTGTTAAAAGTTATATAACTAAATTTTTTTGATTTTAATTATAGCAAAAAAGCATAACTTTTATAACTAAATTTCAACAAAAAGCCCTTGTATAGGTCGATTAACGGCAC
>JAZSMG010000246.1:0-5896 GCA_045535775.1 Christensenellaceae bacterium
AGAAGAAAAATTAGGCGCTTAAATGAACAGGTTAAGGAAAAACTTAACTATTACGTTCGTTCTCAAAGTAAATATTTGCAAGATTCAATAGTTACTATGAGAGGTGACCGCTACGTAGTGCCTGTAAAGAGTGAATTTCGTGGACAAATTAAAGGTTTAATTCACGACCAATCTTCAACCGGTTCAACTCTCTTTGTGGAGCCAGTTGAGGTGCTAGAGTTAAACAATGATCTAAAAACAGCAGCAATTGAAGAAAAACTTGAAATAGAGAAGATTTTAACTGAGTTAACCGAAAAAATTGGACTAATTGCCAGCCGTATCGAAAATAATATTACATGCTTGTGCGAATTAGATATTTGTTACGCTAAAGCTATATATTCTTATTCCTTAAAGGCTAACATGCCCGTTTTAAATTCGAACGGATATATAAACATTATTAATGGTAGGCATCCTTTAATTGATAGAAATAAAGTTGTACCCGTAAGCGTGTCGCTTGGTTCAGGGTATAATTATTTACTAATAACAGGACCTAATACCGGTGGTAAAACAGTTACTATGAAGCTTGTGGGGTTATTTACCTTATTAACGGCAACCGGTTTTTTTATTCCTGCAAGTGAAGGAAGTTCGATTTCTGTGTTTTCAAAGGTCTTTTGCGATATTGGTGACGAGCAAAGCATAGAGCAAAGTTTATCAACCTTCTCATCTCACATGAAAAACGTAATTGAAGTAACTGAAAACGTTGACTGTAATAGCCTAGTACTTCTTGACGAAATAGGTGCGGGAACAGACCCTGAAGAAGGAAGTGCGATTGCACACGCAGTTTTAGAGCATTTAATAGAATCGGGCAGTAAAGGTATAGTTACAACTCACTATACGGCGTTGAAAGAATATGCTTTTACTGAAAACCGTATTATGAATGCTTCAATGGATTTTGATGAAATGACCTTTGCCCCCTTATATCGATTAAATATCGGATTAGCGGGTAGTTCTAATGCTATTAAGATTGCAAGTAAATTAGGTTTACCGCCTGCTTTAATAGAAAAAGCGAAGTCATTTTTAAAAGAAGATAAGATTTCATTCGAAAAAGTAATTGAAGAAGCAGAAAAAACTCGCCGTAAGGCAGAGCTTCAGTTGCTTGAATATGAAAAACTTGCCTTAGAAAAACAGTCTGAGATAGATAAACTTAAGATTGAAAGGGCAAAATTTGATAAAGAACGTGAAAAATTCTATGCAAATGCTAAAATAGAAAGCAGAAGGATAATAAATGAAACCCTTGATGATGCAGAGGAAATTGTTGCTGAATTAAAGGAAATTCTAGAAAAAGATGAAATTGACGGTGGTGATTTAATCAGAGCCAGAACTCTTCGTAATAAGTTGGAAGAGAAAAAATACGAGATTGAAACAGAAACGCCTGCTACTTTTACGGAAACACCTATTGACGTTAACAAGCTTAAGATTAACGATAGAGTTTACGTTTTATCCATGAGTAGCGACGGTGTGGTAATAACGATAAATAAGAAAAAGAGTGTTTGTGACGTTCAAGTGGGGAACGCTAGAGTTACGGTTAAAATGACTGATCTTTACGTTCCTGCCAAAAAGCCCAAAAAAGAAAAAAGTGCACCCACTGTAAAAATAGATAGAGCTAATTTTACTGCGGCCGTTACGCAAATTAACGTTATTGGTAAAAATTTAGACGAGGCGTTAGGTGAAGTTGAAGCTTTTATAGACAAGGCTTTAGTAAGTGGCTTACATGAAGTAAAAATAATTCACGGCGTTGGATTGCGTGTTTTAAGCAAAGGAATACACGCCTTTTTAAAGAAACATCCAAGGGTTGATGAATACCGATTTGGTAAATACGGCGAAGGCGAACAAGGTGTTACTTTCGTAATATTAAAATGATAAAAAACAATTTTAATGTATCTTTTACGGTTTTAAATATTATTAAGGATAGGTAAGGTGTTTTATGAGAGAGGAATTTTATGAATGTTCGGTTGGGCCGGAAAAATTAAGGGCTCAAAAAATATTCTATAATTTTTACAGGGTATTGTTTGCATTAGTTTTAATTGCATTTATTGGCACTCTTTATTTTTGGCTTTTGACTGGCGATACCGGTTTTGTTATTATTATGGGAATATGCGTGCTTTTTGGCACAGTTTCATTCTTATTAAAAAGAAGGTTATATTTGTTTTATGATTATACTTACGTGTCTGGTGAGGTTCGCGTAATTAAAGTTATAAACGGAATTAAACGAAGAAGAGTAGTTGTTTTTGATGCTAAAGAGGTTAAGCAAGTTGGCAAAACCTCAAGCGAATCGTTTAAAAAACTCTTTAATACTAAAGAAATTAAAAAAATCATAGCAACTCCTAACGGATTAGGTGCTAGTGCCCAATTATATTACGTTTATGCAGTTATTAACGGTCAAGAAACACTTATAGTCTTAGAATGCGAGGAAAAACTGCTAGCTTTTATTGTTTCAACTCGCGGAAAGGATATTATTGAAAAGGATTATAAATAGATGAATCGTATTTACTTTGATAATGCGGCTACTACAATGACGCATTCAACAGTTTTAGAAAAATCATTGGAATTGTATAAAAACGATGGGTATTTTAATCCTTCTGCATTATATAATCCCGCAAGAAACGTTAAAAAACATATAGAAGAAGTTAGAGGTAAAGTGCTTTCGCTTTTTAACACGAATTATGACTTAATATTTACTTCAGGTGGAACGGAAGCGGATAATTTGGCAATCTCTTCGTTTGCTAAACGAGGAAACGTTGTTTCAACTTCCGGTGAGCATTCTGCAGTTTTTAATACTTTAACCTTTTTAAAACAGTCTGGTGTTGAGCCTAGATTTGCTAAACTTAACAGAGATGGTAGCGTTAACGTTGATTGCTTGCTTGAGCTAGTGGATGATAAAACCACTTTTGTTTCCGTAACGCACGTAAACAATGAAACAGGCGCTATAAATGACGTAAACTTAATTGCAAGGCTTGTAAAACAAAAAAATTCTAAAGTAATTTTTCATACGGATGGCGTTCAGTCATTTCTTAAAATACCTTATAGGATTTCTAATGACGTTGATATGTTTTCATTTAGCGCACATAAAATTTGTGCTTTAAAGGGTGTTGGCGGTTTAATTTATAAAAAATCAATTTCTTTAAAGCCACTGTTTTTTGGCGGTGGGCAAGAAAGAAATATTAGAAGTGGAACAGAGAATACGTTAGGTATTTACGCATTAGGTGCAGCTATTGATGTTTTTAATAACGTAAAAGATAATTTTGAACATGTAAAAGTGTTAAATATGCGCTTTAAACAAGAATTAAATGATGAAGTAACATTGATTAGTTCAGACAATGCATCTCCTTACATAATTTCATTTTCCATACCCGGTGTTAAGGCTGAAATAATGCAAAGAGTTTTAGATGATAACGGGCTTTTGGTTGGTACCGGTTCGGCATGTTCATCCAAACTTGGTGTTTCAAGAATAATTTCTAATTGCGGATTAGATAAAAGAGTTGCGGATGGGGTTTTAAGGGTAAGTTTTATTTATTCAAGCACTATTGATGAGGTTGTTGAGGCAGCGCAAATAATAAAAAAATGCGCTCAAAAATTGAAGGTGGTTTTAAAATGAAAAAAATCGTTATTATAAGATACTGCGAAATTCATTTAAAGGGTAAAAATCGCGGTTATTTTGAAAGAATGCTTGGTGAAAATATCCGCCATGCGTTAAAGGGTATTGATTATAAATACGTTAAAATTCCTGCTAGATATTTAATTGAAGAGTTTGCAGATGAGGATTTAGACTTAATACTTGATAGATTACAAAAGGTTAGCGGTATTCACAGTATTAGTTCTGCAATCATTGTTCCAAGTGAAAAAGAACAAATTTTTGCAACTGCATTATCTTTATGTGAAGGTAAAAAAGGGACTTTTAAGGTTGAAACCAATAGAGCGGATAAAAGTTTTCCAATTCCATCAATCGAACTTTCACGCGAGTTGGGCGGTATAATTTTAGATAAATATGCAAAATATTTATCAGTTAATATTAAAAATCCTGATTACGTTGTAAATATTGATATTCGAGAAAGCGGTGAAACTTTAATATACACGGACGTTATTAAATGTATGGGGGGTATGCCTGTTGGTTCTGCCGGTAAAGGTTTATTACTTTTATCAGGTGGTATTGATAGCCCTGTTGCCGGATACATGATGGCAAAAAGGGGAATGCGTTTAAAAGCATTGCATTTCCACAGTTATCCTTACACCAGTGAAGCGGCAAAGGAAAAGGTTTTAGATTTAGCAAAAACTATTTCAGTTTATTCTGGTGGTATAGACGTGTACGTTATTTCAGTTACCGAAATTCAAGAAGCAATTCACGCAAACTGTTCTGAAGAATTTATGATAACAATGTTGCGCCGTTTTATGATGCGAATTGCTGAACGGTTAGCGAATTCTATTTCGGCACAGGCAATTATTACAGGTGAAAGTTTAGGTCAAGTTGCTAGCCAAACAATAGAAAGCTTAACAAGTTCGAATTCTGTAGTTGAAAACATTCCTGTTTTAAGACCTCTTATTGCTTTTGATAAATTGGATATTATAGCGATAGCAGAGAAGATTGGCACCTTTGAAACTTCAATTTTGCCGTATGAAGATTGCTGTACTGTATTCTTGCCTAAGTTCCCTGTTATCAAGCCTAAGATGGAAAAGGTTTTAAAAGAGGAAAGCAATTTAAAGGTTGAGGAACTTATTGAAAGAGCAATGAGTTCAATAGAAAAATACGAATTGTAAAAAAGTTAAAAATATTAGATTATTTCAAGCATTTTGGAGGTTTTTATGTTTAACACAAGACTACTTACAATACAAGATATTTCATGCGTAGGGCAATGTTCGTTAACGGTTGCTTTGCCAGTTATATCCGCTTTCGGTACAGAGTGTGCAATTTTACCTACAGCAGTTCTTTCTACCCACACGGCGGGATTTTCGGGTTATACTTGCAAGGATTTGACTGATGAGATGCCATTAATTTTAAATCATTGGCAAAAAGAAAAAATTGACTTTGACATTATATACACTGGTTACTTATGTGGCTCCACTCAGATATCGTTAGTTAAAGACATAGTTGCGAATACGAAAAAGCCCGGCGGACTATTTATTGTTGATCCCGTTATGGCTGATCACGGAAAATTTTATCCCGGATTTGATGCGAACTTTGCATTAAAAATGAAGGAGCTTTGTTCAGATGCGGATGTTATAATCCCCAATATCACTGAGGCGAGTTTTTTAGTAGATATGGAGTATAAGGCAGAAGCTTATACTAGGGATTATATTGAAGAATTGCTTGATAGACTTTTAGCTATAGGCAGCAAAAAGGTTATTCTTACTGGCGTATCTTTTGAAAAAGATAAATTAGGTGTTGCAGTTAAAGAAAAAGGCAAAAAAACCTTCTATTACTTTAACGATAAAATTCCACATAATTTTCATGGAACCGGTGACGTTTATTCATCAGCTGTTGCAGGAGCTCTATCAATTGGGAAAACACTTGAAGAATCTGCAATGATTGCAGTTGATTTTACTGTAAAAGCAATGCAGGAATCATATGAAGAAAGACACTCTCATTGGTATGGCGTTCGTTTTGAAAGGGCAATACCTTACTTGAATGATATTATAAATAAAATTGATGGTGAGTAATGATAATAAGACATTTTGAAATTACAGACATTAAAGCTTTACAAAAATACCGTTATCCTGATAAAAATGATCTTGAAATTTTAAAAATGATTAATGAATGGAATATGGGTGGAGGTAGCGGTAGATATTTTGAAATGTTTAGCGCCGTTCACGCAGGGCAAGTCGTAGGTGAAATATCACTACAAGAAAGTCGGAGGCCAAGCGG
>JAZSMG010000208.1:0-7075 GCA_045535775.1 Christensenellaceae bacterium
TGCCTTTAGCTTTTTTAATAATGGAATGGCCATTTTTCCTATGACTATACTTAAAAATATAGCCACTAAAAAAGCAATTAAGTCACTTTTAAAATTCATCATACTTATTTTTTACTGCCTTTATGGCAACTTCCTTATCAGAAAAAGGCTTAAAAACACCCATTCTTTCTTGAAATTCTTCCGCACCCTTTCCAGCTATTAAAAGATAATCCCCAACGTTTGCAATCTGCACGGCGTATTCTATTGCTTCCGCTCTATCTCTAATTGCAATATATTCGTGGGTAATTGCTCTAACACCTCTTTCAATTTCTGCTATTATTGCGTTCTCATCTTCAAATCTTGGGTTATCTGAGGTTATAACCGTATAATCTGCCAACTCGGCACTTATTCTGCCCATTGGTTCGCGTTTAGTAACGTCCCTATTACCACCGCAACCAAACAGGCAAATAACTCTTTTATCACCCTTTATCGCCTTCAAACTTTTTAGGGATTGCTCAAGGCCATCGGGGGTGTGTGCGTAATCTATTAGCACGTTAATTTTACTGCAAACCTTTTGCATTCTGCCCTGCACAAAATCTAATAAGCATAACTCGTTTGCAATAAAATCTGTATTTATACCGGAAAGAGCGCAAGCACAAGCAACTGCAAGCATATTGTAAACGTTATACTTACCGTAAAAAGGACTTCTAATTTGATAAAGCTCATCAAATAGATTTATTATAAAATTTATACCGCTGTTATCTTGATAAAAATCAATTGCAAATACGTCGCAAGGATCATCTAAACCGTAACTTATAATGCCCTTATTTCTCATACACAATATTTGCTTTCCGGTAATATCATCAGCATTAACTATAGCAATTTTTGCATTATCAAGGCTAAAAGCGCTAAGTTTTACCTGTCTGTACGCCTCGTAATCTTCAAAAAAATCCAAATGTTCGGGTGAACAATTAGTAAAAACCGCAACGTCAAACTTAAAATCTGCTTTTTCGTAGTAAATAGCGTGTGCAGAAAGTTCCATACATAAAACCTCAACCTTGCTATCCACCATTTCTCTTAAATATTTATACAATACGTTACTGTCTGGAGTGGTAAAGCCCGTTTGATATTTTTTATCGCAAAACTCAATGCCAAACGTTCCAATTTTACCGCATCTTTTGCCGTAAGCATTCATAATTCTATAAATAAGTTCACATACGGTTGTTTTTCCGTTTGTTCCAACAATCGCGATTTTGAATAGCTTTTTTTGCGGATTTTTATAAAATATTTTGCAGAAATGAGTCAAGACCTCACGCGGGTTTTCAACTATTATTTGACAGACGCTACAATTATTAACCGCTTGTTCACTTATTATAACCTTTGCGCCTAATTTAATTGCATTTTGTATGTATTTTTCCGCCTGGGTGCCATTTCTTTTTAAACAAAAGAATGAACTTCCATTTTCACACTCATAATCCTTTATAGCTATAGAGGTTATATCTAAATCTTCATCATAGTTTATTTTTTCACATTTTATATCGCTTAACAGTTCTTTAATTTTCATTTTACACCACTGGTTTTATATTTTTTGCTTCTATTATTCCTTCAAAAATTCTTTTGCAAATGGGGGCAGCAACTGTTGAGCCGTACTGCCCGCCAACAGGCTCGTCAACAATAACAAGCGCTAAATATTTTGGGTTGTTTGCAGGAAAAAAGCCAACAAAAGACATTACGTACTTTCCCATAGCCAAGCTTCCGTTTTCAAACTTTTGCGCAGTTCCTGTTTTACCACCTACTTTATACCCCTCAATATAAGCTTGTTTACCGCTTCCTTCCGCTACAACACCTTCTAAACAACTAGCAATATAAGCAGAAGATTTTTCGCTTATAACACTTTTAACCGCTGTTGGATAGTTTCTTAATACCGTTTCATTACCGGATTTAACCTCTTCTAAAAAATAAGGTTTATAATATACACCGCCGTTAACAGCCGTACAAACAGCACTTGCAAGTTGAATAGGTGTTACGGCAATCGTTTGACCAAAGGCTATTCTTGCAATATCACCATCCGTAATAGCAGATTCCGGTAAGAGCATCCCTGCCGCCTCGCCTTGGAAATCAACCCCGGTAACCTTGCCAAAATTGAAGCCGTTAATATATTCGTACATTGTGGACTTACCCAAACTTAAGCCAATATCCACAAAAATAGGGTTACAGCTGTTATTTAAAGCAAGTGCAAGGTTTTCATTTGCGTGTTTTCCTTTATCGTGCGTACTCCAACATTTGATTTTTCTACCCAAAACATATCTGTATCTAGAAGAAGGAAAAATATATTCCGGCGAAAAAGCCTTTTGGTTTCCGCTATAATATTCTTCTATATTTGCGCTTGCAGTAACAACCTTAAAAGTAGAACCGGGCTCATAAGCATCACTTATTATGCCGTTTCTACCCAATTCAAGCAGAGCCTGCACGTCATCTCTGGGAACTTCATTTAAATCAAACGAGGGTTGTTGTGCTAAAGCTAAAATTTTACCCGTAGAAGGTTCTAAAAGCACCACTTTTGCACTTTTAGGCGCATATTCCTTCATAGCAGTAGCCAATTGTGCTTCACAAATGAGTTGTATTTCATAATCTACGGTTAATCTTAAATCAAATCCATCCTTCGCAGGTAGATAATAGGGCTCTTTTTGAAGGTCTACTCCGGTTAAATCACTTTCGTATAATATTTCACCATTTTCGCCCTTTAAATAGTTATCATAATACTTTTCAAGCCCACTTTGACCAACCCCGTCAGAGGATAAATAACCCAAGGTTTGACACAACGCACTGCCGTAAGGGTAAATTCTGCTATTGTCAACGGAAAAATACACACCCTCTAGATTATGTTCGCTTAACTCGTTTATTTTTTCTTTTTCCACTTGCCCTGCAATTAGTAACTCAGACCTATTTTTTGCAACTATTTTTTTATACAAATCGTCACTATTCAAATTAAAAAACTGAGCAAGTAAACTACTGACCTTTTCAGGCGAAGCAACAGATCTTGGGCGTACGTAAACGCTATAAGTCCCCTTAGAACCTGCCAAAACAACACCGTTACAGTCCAAAATATCCCCTCTTTTAGCCTTAACGGGCAGTTCCCTAGTCCACTGATCAACGGCCTTTAAACGCAATTCTTCACCCTTTATAACGGTTACTTTAAAGGTTTGACATAAAATTAGCAAAAAAAGAAAGGTTACTGCAAGAAAACTTGCAAATAACCTCTTTCGTAATTTCGTTATTGAAAAATATTTATTTATCGTTATACCCTCCACTATTTGGCGGAGATAGTTACATTTTAGCCTCTAACCATACCCATTTCTGCAGCCTTACGAAGAACTTCTTCATCGGAGCTAACAAATTCATACTGTGCTTGAAGAGCTTGATTTTCTTCAATTAAGTTTTCGATGCGCATTTCTTGTTCGCTAATGCTTTCATTCATATTCTTAATAAGTCTGGTATTCATAATGATAAGAGCAAAAATTGTTAAAACTACCAACGCGTAAACGGCAATCATAACCTTGCCTTTTGTGTTAATCTTGTAAGATGATTCATCTTCTTCATCAACAGAAAGGTCCATATCGCTAAAATCTTCGTAAACGTGACGTCTATCCTTTTTTTCAGCGAATTGCATTGTGGTAGTAGAAGGATAAAGGTCTATTTGATTAATATTAGAGTTAGCGCTTGCAGAAGTAATCATATCTTGAAAATCTGCAGTTGAAGCTTCTGTTTGAGTATTATTATGGTGATAATCTTCATTTACATAAGTATTTTTTGATACGGTCATAGCGGGATCGTAATCAACGTAATCATCTGCATAAGACGTATTGTTTTTCTTATTATAGTCTTTTTCGTAATTAATCATATTCCTCTCCTTTTAATTTTATTCACTTTATAACAACGATTGTTTAATAGTGTGCATAATAATGATTAAATTACAATTAATAGTGGTTATTAATTATAACTTTTCGATAACGCGAAGCTTTGCGCTTAAACTACGCGAATTACTACTTCTCTCCGCTTCGCCTGCAATTATCGGTTTTTTTGTAAGGATTTCTACCTTTTTGCTTCTACCGCAAATACAAACGGGAATAGTCCTATCACAAGTACAACCCGTAGCTAAGTCAATAAAAGCGTGTTTAACGATTCGGTCCTCAAGTGAATGGAAGGTGATAACCGCAAGCCTTCCGCCTTTTTTAAGTTTATCCGCAATATCATGAAGAACCTCATCAAGGCCGGATAGTTCCCCATTTACCTCTATTCTTATCGCCTGGAAGGTACGTTTTGCGGGGTGACCGTCCTTCTTAAACTTGGCGGGTATACTCTTTTCAATTATATCAACCAACTCACCGGTTGTGGTAATAGGTTTTTTTGCCCTTTCGCTAACTATATTTCTTGCAATATTAGCGGAAAAACGCTCTTCGCCGTATAAATAAAGTATATCTTTAAGCTTTTTTTCGCTATATTCATTAACAACTTCGTAAGCAGAAAGAGTTGCATCAGAATTCATACGCATATCAAGGCGAGCATCACGCGCCATATAAGAAAAGCCACGGCTACGCTCGTCTAACTGATAACTTGAAACGCCTAAATCCAGTAAAGCACCGTCTATTTCGGCTATTCCAAGCTCTTCAACTATGCATTTAAAATTCTTAAAATTATCGTGAACTAAAGTGGTTTTGCCCTCAAACTCCTTTAATCTATCCTTTGCAACGGCTAAAGCCGTAAGGTCTAAATCAGTTGCTATAAGTCTACCACCATTTGATCTTTTTAAAATCTCATAAGAATGGCCAGAGCCACCTAAAGTTCCATCAAAATAAATACCTGTGGACTTTAGGTTTAAGGCATCCATGCATTCTTCAAGCATTACGGGAATGTGTGAAAATTCCATAATTATAAACCTTTTTTAAGTCTTTCGTTAAGGATATTCATGTTTTCTGCATGACTTCGCTTATTGCGTCTTTCTTCACGAACCGCTTTACTCATTAACGATAATTTATTACCTGCACCAATGGTAACAAGGTCTTTTTCTAATTTAGCAAAATCAACTAATACGTCGGGTATTCTGATTCTGCCGTGTTTATCTTCTTTAACCTCATAAATAGAGGACGTATATTCAAAAAGAGCTTCCTGCCCTGCTTCATCAAACTCGCTAATACAACTTTCAAGTTTTTCCATCTGTTTATTAACGACTTCTACAGGCAGAATATTGATAATTCCGTCAAGGCCTTTTGAGAAATAAAAAGTGCTACCCAACGCCTCCTTAAAGGGGGTAGGAATTCTTATTCTGTTTTTATCATCCAATTGATGGTTAAATTCACCTAAAAATGCCATGAAAAAACAATACCTCGACTTTTGATACTTATATAATAACATACTTCTTGCCCAATTGCAACCATTTTTGAACAATTTTGAACAATTTCTTTAAAAAATTTAGTATTTTTTGTTATTTTAAGTTTTTCGCAGTCAAAAGGCGCTTATATACTCTTTTCATTCTGCATTTTCCTGCCCCACGGAAGCGAATTTTGCAGTTTTTACCTTTTAAATTTAAAAAGGTAAAATTTTTAGTTAAGTCATCAATCAGATCTTCCGTTCCATCAAAAATTTCGCAGGAAGGAAAATGAATTTTAAAAAAATTAGCAAGATGAATATAGTGTGTACAGCTTAAATAAACCCTTCCCTTTTCCAAGTTGATTTCATTTAAAAAATCCAAGTTAATTTTGTGCAAATCAAATATATTTTCTTCCACGTCTTTTGCTAAATTTTTTAACGATATTACCGTGGTTGGATTTTTTGTAATTATTTCGCTTAATAAGGGGCTTTTTGCAGTCGCTTCAGTGCAGAAAATTTTTGTTTTTTCAAGCGGAAAATTTGCTATTTTTTGCACCGGCGGAAGCACGTAAAATATTTTTAAACTTTTCTCATTTTTGAACACTTCAGCCCCAACCGTTGCCAAGGTATTACAGGCAACAACTAAACAGCTTGCGCCAACACGGTTTGCAAAATTGATTTTTTTAATACATAATTTTTTTAATGCGTTAGCTTCCTTATTACCGTAAGGCATATTTTTGCAATCACTTAAGTAATAAAACTTGGCAAAAGGCAAAGCGTTAACTAACTTTTTTAAAACAGCTAAACCGCCTACACCGCTATCACAAACAACAATTTTTGTACTCATAAAAGCAATTCCTTGAGTAAAATGAATGCTAAAAGTAAAAAAAATATGATTTTGCGGGTAAAAATATTTAAAAATTTAAAAGGTTTTAATAAAAACGCCTTTTTTTTCTTGCAATAAGTTTAATTATATGCTAAAATATTATGCAGTTAATTATGTAATTCAAGGAGATAAATAAAGTGCCCAACATTAAATCCGCTATTAAGCGCGTTAACGTAAACAAGAAGAAAAACGAGATCAACAAGAGTGCAAAGTCAGAAGTTAAGACCGCTTTAAAGAAATTAAACGCTCTTATCGAAGCTGGTGACGTTACTGCTTGTGAAGCTTCTTTTAAGGAAGTTTGCAGTATCTTAGATAAGGCTGTTGCTAAAGGCATCATGCACAAGAATACCGCTGCTAATAAGAAATCAGGCTTTGCTTTAAAGATCAACGCTTTAAAGGCTTAATTTAGTGATTATCTTATTTCTTCCGCTTACTCGTTTAGGCGGGAGATTTTTTTGTATAATTTTTTATTTAGTATACATATTAAAATAAGGAGTAAACTATGAAACCTATAGAATTGAATGCAGAAAACTTTAAACAAACAATTTCTTCAGATAAGCCCGTTTTAGTTGATTTTTGGGCTGTTTGGTGCGGTCCTTGCAGAATGCTTTCCCCTGTTGTTGATGAAGTAGCAGAAGAAGGCGGTAACTTTACCGTTGCAAAGGTTAACGTTGACGACTGCCCAGAAATCGCAAGAGAATACGGTATTTCTGCTATACCTACCCTTTTGGTATTCAAAAACGGCGAACTTAAAAACAAAGCCGTTGGTGTAATTTCCAAAGAAGAAATATTAAACCTTTTAAACGTTTAATTTACTGTAAAACAAAAAATGCGAGCATAAGT
>JAZSMG010000120.1:0-2860 GCA_045535775.1 Christensenellaceae bacterium
CCCTGGTTTGCATCTTTGCAATTTCAGGATAGGTTACCGTTAAACGACATCCACGGTGGCCCATCATGGAGTTGGATTCGTGAAGTGATGCGATAATTTCTTTAGTTCTAGAAACTGGCTTGCCTTGAGCCTTTGCTAAAGCTTCAATATCAGCTTCTTCGGTGGGAACGAATTCGTGTAGAGGAGGATCTAGGAAACGAATGGTTACAGGGTTGCCTTCAAGAGCTTCGTAAATCTTTTCAAAGTCACCTTGTTGCATGGGAAGAATCTTTGCAAGAGCTGCTTCTCTTTCTGCAACGGTATCTGAACAAATCATTTCACGGATTGCTGAAATTCTGTCCCCTTCAAAGAACATATGCTCCGTTCTGCAAAGGCCAATACCTTCTGCGCCAAGCTCGCGAGCGCGTTTTGCATCAGCGGGAGTATCAGCGTTCGTTCTAACCTTTAACGCTCTAAATTTATCTGCTAAAGCCATTATTCTGCCGAATTCGTTAGCAATCGTTGCGGGAACGGTGGGAACTAATCCGTCGTAAATAAAGCCGGTTGAACCGTCAATAGAAATGGTGTCGCCTTCGTGATAGGTCTTACCTGCTAAGGTGAAACGCTTATTTGCTTCATCCATAGAAATAGCGTCACAGCCTGATACGCAACAAGTACCCATACCTCTTGCAACAACCGCTGCGTGTGAGGTCATACCGCCACGAACGGTTAGAATACCTTGAGCTGCCTTCATACCTTCGATATCTTCAGGTGAAGTTTCTAAACGAACTAAAACAACCTTCTTACCTGCTGCATTCCATGCCTTTGCATCTTCTGCGGTGAATACGATTTGACCTGCAGCTGCTCCGGGTGAAGCTGCTAACGCTCTTGCAACGGGTTCGGTTTGCTTTAACGCCTTGCTATCAAATTGAGGGTGAAGAAGAGTATCTAAGTTTCTGGGATCGATCATTAGAACTGCTTCTTGTTCAGAAATCATGCCTTCGTCTACTAAATCGCAAGCGATCTTTAATGCAGCTTGAGCAGTTCTCTTACCGTTACGGGTTTGAAGCATGAATAACTTCTTGTCTTCAATGGTAAATTCCATATCTTGCATATCTCTGTAGTGGTTTTCTAAGATATTGCAGATGTTTTGGAACTGTTCGAATACTTCAGGCATAACCTTTGCCATTTCAGCTATCTTTTGGGGAGTTCTTACGCCTGCTACAACGTCTTCGCCCTGTGCGTTCATAAGGAATTCACCCATAAGCTTCTTTTCGCCGGTTGCAGGGGCACGGGTAAATGCAACACCGGTACCAGAGGTTTCGCCCATGTTACCGAATACCATCATTTGAACGTTTACTGCAGTACCCCAGCTGTAAGGAATGTCGTTATCTCTGCGGTATACGTTTGCTCTGGGGTTATCCCATGAACGGAATACTGCTTCGATTGCGCCGAATAACTGTTCCTTAGGATCGGTGGGGAAATCACTACCGATTTTGCTCTTATATTCTGCCTTGAATTGATTTGCTAATTCCTTTAAATCTTCTGCGGTAAGATCTACGTCTAAGGTTACGCCCTTAGCCTTCTTCATTTCGTCAATTAACGCTTCGAAGTACTTCTTACCTACTTCCATAACTACGTCTGAGTACATTTGAATAAATCTTCTGTAGCAGTCCCAAGCCCATCTGGGATTATTTGACTTTGCAGAAAGAACTTCAACTACTTCTTCGTTTAGACCAAGGTTCAATATGGTATCCATCATACCGGGCATTGACGCTCTTGCGCCTGAACGAACTGATACTAGCAAGGGATTGGTCTTATCACCAAACTTCTTACCGGTGATTTCTTCCAGTTTGTCTATGTTTGCCATGATTTCAGCTTGAATTTCAGCGTTGATCTTCTTGCCGTCTTCATAGTACTTGGTGCAGGCTTCGGTAGAAATGGTAAAGCCCTGAGGTACGGGTAAACCAAGACTGGTCATTTCAGCTAGGTTTGCGCCCTTTCCGCCAAGGATTTCACGCATTTTGCCGTTTCCTTCTCTAAACTGGTAAACGTATTTCATATTATCCTCCTGACAGCGATTTTATCGCCTTTATAAATTACTGATTTTCTTGTGGGAACACCCTTTTATACGTAAAAGAGTTTTCCCATTTTTTACACCTTTTAAAGCAAAAAAAGCGCACGAAAAATATGCGCCCTGCATTAAGGCTTATTTATTGTACAATAAATACGGTTATTTTGCAATTATTTTTAACCCATTTTGCACAAAAAGATACTTTTTTTGTTGTAATTTACGCAAAAAATTTACCAAAAAAATATTTTTTAGCCTTTTATGCTATTGAAAGTAGATTAAATAATACGTTGTAAAGCGCAAGACTTACGCAATGATATTGCTAAAGCAAATGATGTTTGAGTAATACTCAAATGATGTTTTGCTTACGCAAAATGATGTTCGCACCCGTGCTAATTTAGGGATGCTTTTATTATAGAATAAGACTTCACCGCTATAACGAAGCAAGTCAAGCTTATTGTAAATAAGCACTAGATACAAGCAAGAGCAGGCGTTTTAGTTTTGAGCGCAGGGAGCGACCTTACCGTACGTAATCGAAAGAAATAAAAAGAGCCAGATGCCCTAAAAAAGCAAATGGCTATGGCACTAAATAAGGTTTAGATGCGAGTTAGAGTGATGAAATCGAGCATTGACTGAAGGGAGTGTACTGTGCGTACATGACCAAAGGGAAGCGCAAGACTTCACCGCTATAACGAAGTATATAAGCCTTATTTTTTGGGTGGATTGCCAAGCATACTATACAAACAACACTCTATAGGTCCGTTATAAAGCTTTCTCTTTTTATCGGCGCGTTTACCGAATAATCTTTCA
>JAZSMG010000222.1:0-8374 GCA_045535775.1 Christensenellaceae bacterium
TTTTTTTATAATTTATTAAATAATTGCTAAAAACGTATAATTATTTCCAAAATTTATCATTTTACACCTCACTACCTTTATATAATCTTTAAAACAAGAGGGTGAAATTACTAATAAAAGCAAAAAAGACTAACGAACGGCGCGTTAGTCTTTTTAGTTGCTTTGAATTAAAAGAATATTCGGCCCAGCCGAAAGACTAGACCGAATAATTATCATATTAAACAGTTATTAGTTAGAGCTTGTGTAAACAAGATCATCTAAAGAAATGCCTGCTTCTAAGGTGTTATCATAACCGATAGCATTGCCGGTTAAGGTAGTTGAACAGCTATCGTAAATTACGTAACCTGTGGTTTCAGAAGTGGTGTTAAGACCAACGTATGCGCCTGCAGATTTTGCAGTAACCGTACCCGTGCTTGAGCAATTGATTAAGGTTGCTAAAGCAACGTCCGTTCTACCAACGATACCGCCGGCAGAGCCACGGGTAACACTTGTAACCGTTGCAGTAACAGTACCGCTATTTACACAGTTGCTTATAGTTAAGTTTCCTGCATAGGGACGACCGTCTATACCACCAACGTAGCCAGCGCCTTTAATATTACCGCTATTGGTACATTTATCAATAGTACGTGAAGTACCATCTGATGCACCAACGATACCACCAACAAAGTCTGCAGTACCGGTAACGTTACCGTTATTGGTACATCCGGTAATATTCTTCGTTGATCTACCGGTTATGCCGCCAAGCCACTGTTGACCGTTAATATTAGCGTTATTTACACAATCGGCAATCACACCAGTGCTACGACCTGCGATACCGCCAAGGTATTGATAACCTTTAACGTCACCGAAGTTTACACAGTTTGACATAGTTGAGCCTACTAAATAACCAACTACACCACCAACGTTTTCTTTATTTACAGTTGATGAAATATAACCATAGTTAACACAATTACTAATGGTTGCTCCACATCTACCAATAACACCGCCGATTGAACTTTCAGCATTCGTTGAACCTGAGGTTACGTTACCAAAGTTTACGCAGTTTGAAACGGTGCCTGCATCAACCATACCTGAAATACCACCGGTACGCCAACCCTTACCAGTAATCGTTCCGTAGTTGATACAATTTGAAACAGTACCCTTTTCACTACGTGAAACGATACCGCTGGGATATTCTTCACCAGAGAAATCACCGTAGTTTACGCAAGAATCAATAGTTCCGTAGTTGTATGAAACGATACCTGCGGTGTATCTGTGAACTTCTGCGGGAGTAACCCCTTCAGGAACGGTAATTGATACGTAGTTAGTACAACCTTCAACAGTACCGTAGTTTTTACCAACGATTACGCCGTTCATCTTGATGGTTTGATTGTATTGACCGTAGGTTGATAAATTGCAAACCTTACCGCCTGCTAATAACACTTTAAACAATCCGGCGTATTGACCGGTGGTGGTTTCCTTAGTTGCGATATTTAAAATTGAACAGTTGTTACCGTCAAAAATACCTGCAAACGCATTATCATCTGACTTACCTACCATTAAACTATTCTTATTTAAGTCAATACTCTTAGTCATTAAGAAATACTTGCCGGTGAATTTGTTACCGCCGTTTACTTGAGCTCTTAAGTAAGCAAGGTCTGCACCGCCGGTAATTAAATAAGGATTAGCTTGAGTACCTGCACCGCTAAGTGATGAGCTTACGCTAGTTCCATCCCAAACGTCAACGTCGCTATAGTAAATGGTAATTACTTGCTTTTCGCCGTTAAAGTAGTAATTATAAGTTTGGTGTGAAGGAGTTTTGCCCTCAACTGCAGGAGCGGTATAGGTGTATAACTTCTTATCGGTTAGATTTTCCTTAGAAAGTTCTTTTGCTACGAAGCCGTCTAGCGTTACGTGCTCAACAACTACGTCAAAGGTATTACTTACTTGCGCGTATTGAGCAACGTAGGTTGCATCACCCACAACTTCGCTTACTTCGTTGTTCCAACCGCTGAAGGTATATACGTATTCAGTGTTGCTTGCCTTATAAGGTATTTTATCATATGAAGGCATTTCACCGTATTTATATTCCTTCTGCATTAAAACGTTATCACCGTTCTTGAATGCTACGGTGTAAGTTCTAATAGTTTTGTTTACTAAGAAAGTATAGGTTGCTTCACCTGTTACTGAAACAATTTCCTTATCCCAATTTCCTTCATAAGAATATTGCGCATCGTCTTCAGGAAGAGGTAGTTCACCTTCAAAGGTGGGAAGTGAACCGTATTCAACCTCATCAGATTGAAGAAGATTACCTAACTCATCCATAAAGGTAACGCTATATTTGTTTACCTTTCTGGTAAATATAGGACGGAAATAAGTGTTTCCAACGATAGGCGCAAGCTCTGAATTCCAACCAGCGAATTCATAAGAATACTGAGCGTCACCTTCTAATGAGGGAGTTTCACCGCCGTAAGCGGGAACTGCGCCGTATTCAAGCTCTTCTTCGTATAAAACGTTGCCGTTTAAATCACAGAAGAAAACCTTGTAGCTGTTTGCAGCTTCAGTATAGGTTGCGGTATAGGTTGCGTTTTCGGTTACTGCTACAAGCTCTTTATCCCAACCTGCAAAAGTATAATTCTTATCTGTAGTTTTTACTTTTTGAGGATTTTCACTTGAATAAGTGGGGATTTGACCGTATTCAACCTCTTTGCTTTCTAATACAGTGCCGTCTTCATTTACGAAGGTAACAAGATATTTATTTAAGGTTTGCGTGTAAACTGCTTTATAGGTTACAATCCCTGATACGGGAGCAATTACCTTATCCCAACCAACGAAGGTGTAGGTGTATTCTGCAGTAGCCTCTCTTGAAGGTTCTTCACCTTCAAACACGGGTGTTTCACCCTGCTTTACCGGAACTTCATATAACAACGTACCATCGTAATCTACGAAGGAAACTTTGTATGCCGGAATGAGACCGCTACAAGCAACAAAGGATAAAATACAAGTTAAAAACAATACCGTTAATAAAATTTTTCTAATTTTCATTGTATTAATCTCTCCTTTTTATCTATTTGCCAATAGTGGGGTTTAAAGGATCTGCAAAAGACAACTGGAATTGACCTTGAACGTTATAAACCTTGTTGTGCATGGGTGAATAATACATAAAGTTCATCGTTTTGTTCTTTTCGTTTACGTGAACTAACATGAATACGTCAAGAGTACCTTCACCGTTGAATGTTGATACCTGTACGTCACATAGCATTGAAGTTATCTTGTTGCCGTGAACGCCGTATTCTACTCTGTGTAGAGGTTCATCGTTGTTTTCGTGACCGCCAACACCAAAGAATACGTTGGGATGCTTCACCATAAATTCACTGAATATAGTTTCACCACCGTTACCTTCGTTAGCAACGTTTGCACCGCCGGAGAACTCACCTGCACCGGTCAAGTATGAGTGAGTTTCCATGATTATACGGTGATCGGGATGTGCTTCAGCAACGATGTTTGCCCATCTTAATACTGCTAAACGAGGCTTATATTCTAGGTTAATAACTAAATATTTAATTCCGTCGCCTACTTCAAAGGTGTAATAGGTGTTAGCCATACTACCCTCTTCATAAGCACCGCCGAAGCCGGGAAGCTGACTGTGTTTAGCATATGGGAAATGAGTGTTAAAGTAAACTTGACTTCTAGTGTTTGCGTTATCATCGTAATCGTGGTTACCGGGAACGAAACAGTAGGGAATCTTGTTATCTAATCTGCTCATTGCGCTTGCTGCTCTTTCGTATAGATATTCTCTTTGACCGTAGTCTGATAAGTCACCAACGAACATTGCAAACTGAACGTTTAGTCTTTCCTTATTATCAACTAACCACTGAATTTGATTATTTAAACGTTCAGGGTTGAAGTTAGTCATAATTTGAATATCGGGGAAAATAGCAAAGGTATAATCGTATTCACCGAAGGAATAGTCTGCTTCAATAAACTTATCGAATGAGTGTAATTCCGCAATAGGTGAATTGGGTGCGGTGCTATTAACGAATCTCTGCGTCCAATATGCGCCTAAATTCCAGTTTGCAAGTAATCTTGCGTTTGCGGTATCAGCATTGATATCGGTGTTATTCATATCGCTTTGAACTTGCTCTTGAGTAATTGCACCTTCGTAAATGGTAACTTGTTTAATATAACCTTCTAGAGGAACAGAGTTGTTATATAAGTTAGAACTACCAATGTTGTAGGTATAAGGCATAGTGTTTGCAGAGGTTTCTGCATTATAAACGCCTTCAACTTCACCGTCTAAATAATAGGTAAATTCCGTATTGGTACGAACTAAGGCAACGTGGTGCCATAATCCGTCTGCTAGGTTTGCACTGTCGCTAAAGGTATGAACTGCTTCGTTACCCCAAGTAAATCCAAGTCTGCCGTAAATATCAATTTCCCAAACGTAATTCTTGCTGTATTCGTTAAATAGCGTGCCACCAAATGATGAAACGGGTAATCTAACCCAAGCTTCTAAGCTATCTACGGAATCAGTTATTTTTCTGTCTAACTGATAAAAATAGCCGTTTAAGGGAGTATAATAATTACTTGGCTTTGATTCAGCATCAACGGATTTTGCGGTTAAGGGTGAAGGCAATATTACAAAATAACATAATAATAGAATTAAAGATAAAAGCTTTAATGATAAAAATTTCTTCTTCATTCTTTTAACCCTCCTTAATAATTTGAACAACTTCTGCAGTTATGTTCTTAAAGACTACCGGCGTTGAGGATGAACATCTAATACCGTAACCGTTACCTGTGAATTGGGTTAAGTCAACGGTTTCGCCGTTTTCACCGTAGGTGTATGCTAATACGCCGTCAATATACGCTTCAAAGTAAGAGCCGTAATCTCTAACGGTTAAGGTAACCGTCATTTGAGCACCGTCTGCCGTAGCTTCACATTTATCCTTCCAAGACTGAGGCATCTTGTCGTAGCCGTAGTCTGCATTGTTGGGAAGTAAACGTCTCCATGCGCCGTTTTGTACGTATGAAACTCTGAAGAAGTTAGTACAGAATTGAATTGAAATATAATCAGTTCCTGCGGTTTCATAAGTGTAATCCTTATTCATATTCATTCTAAACGCAATACCAACTGAGCCTGCGCCCTTAGTCATGGTAATCGTTTGTGAGAATTCGTGATAAGTTCCGCTTGCAGGAATACCGCTATCTAACGTTCCTAAAACTGCTTCAGTCTTCTTGTTGTAGTTGTATGAACCGTCTGCATTTTTAGTTAAGTGAGAGTAAGGTAAGCGCCAACCTGCGTATAAGGTGGTGTCTGCATCAATTTCAAAGTTATATTCATCAACTAATTGGGTTAAGCCTGCATCCTTATACCAACCTGTGAAGATATAGTTCATCTTGGTTGTTTCGGGTAAATACAGCTTTCCGCTTGCATAGTTTACGCTTGCGCAAGCTGAACCGCCGTTAGTATTGAATGATACTACGTTGTATTCGTTTGACCATTTTGCATATAGAGTAACGTCAGAGGTGATATAGAAATTGCTGTTATCAACTTCTTGAGTTAAGCCTTCATCAAAATACCAACCTGCTAACGCATAATTATCTCTTGTTATAACGGGTAATTCAATATCACCGCATAACCATAGATCTGAATCAACAGTTAAACCTTCTACACCGGTTTCATAAGATACTTCGTATCCGTAAGAAAGGGTTGCGTTTGAAAGCTTTACAGGGGTTGAAGAGCTTCTTACACCTAAACCTGAATAAGGATAGCTTGCTAGCTTACTTGAATTAGTGTAAGTGTATGCTAAATCGTTATCAATATAAACCTCAAACCAAGTGCCGTAGTCAACGATAGAAATAGTAACGTTAATGGTTGCGCTAGGTTCGGTGCTCATAAACTTATCTTGCCATGACTTGGGTAAGTTGGTAATATCCATAGTATTAACGAAATAGCTCCAGCTACCGTTTAATACTGATGCAATATACAATGAACCGGTTGAGGGAGAAATAACGGGACTTAGATAATCGCATCCGCCTTCATAATGGTAATCCGCATCGGAAACTCTTGTTCTAAAGGTAGGACCAACTGCACCGCTTATGCCCTTTCTGAATGATAGGTCAAGGCTGTATACGTAAGGAACAGATTCCGTATCTTCAATAAATACGTGCGCTACCTTACCGGTTGTGGTGTAAACGTCAGTTTCCTTATCGTAGGTTAAATATTCTGCAGGAGGAACGCTACTGTCATCGTATTGAGCTACTAAAATTAAGTAATCGTCTTCAATAACAACGTCAGAGGTTACTTGAACGTGTGACTTTTCATCATAACCTTGGTATGACCAATGCTTGAAGGGGGCGCTATGCTCGTTGCCTAAGAAGTCAATAATAGTGATATCTTCGGGAGTTAGTAGTGAATATAACTCTTCTAAACTAACTACGTCGCCTTCATCATACTCAAATCTGGTCCATTCCATTTTGGTGGGACCGTAGAATAGGTATAAGTAACTGCACTTTTCCCATTTTGCGTATAAGGTTACGTCTGAAGTGGGATAGTAGTAATAATCGTCTACGGGAACGCCCGTTAATTCTGCGTTATCATACCAGCCTAAGAATCTGTAACCCCATCTTGTAGCTTCGGGAAGAACTAGATTATCGTTATCGAATAATTTAACGTCCTTTAACTGTGCGCCACCGTTCTCTTCAAGAGCAACTAAGGTGTAAGTGGTTGCCCATCTTGCATATAAGGTAACGGTACTTTCGGGAAGGAATTCACCTTCGTATACGTTGCCATCAAAATTAGCGTTATCATACCAGCCTGCAAATAGATAGCCGTCTTTAACAGGAACAGGTAATTGTACCTTTTGACCTGCAGTATCTACTTTTGCGTACTGAGTACCGCCGTTAGATTCAAAAACAACTGAGCCGATAATGGTTTCCCACTTAGCGTATACGGTCACGTCACCGGTGGGTACGATTGAAGAGCCAAGTGCTTCGCCTTCAAAAGTTTCGCTAGCATACCAACCGCTAAAGATATAACCTTCTTTCTTGGGGGTGGGAAGTTCTACCCTTTGCGCTACGAATTGTAAATCGTTATACTGTGTACCGCCGTTAGATTCAAACTTTATAGTACCTTCGTTTGCATCCCATTTTGCATAAAGGGTTGCATCACCTGAAATAAGGTACTCGCCAACGATTTGCTCACCTTCTAAATTAGCGTTATCGTACCAACCAATAAATTGGTAACCTTCTCTTTCAGGTGAAGGTAACACAACGGAATCACCTGCTAACGCCAAAACGTTATAATACATCGTTCCGCCGTTTGATTCAAATGCTATTTCAAACTTAGGTTCAGAGCTTACGTCTTCACCACCTTCACAAGCTGTTAATGCAGAAAGACTGAATACCATTGCAAAAGCAAGCATTACGGCAAATAAAGCTTTAAATATATTCTTTTTCATATTTTAACGCCTCCTATTCTACCGTTACCTTGTTCGAAATAACAAGGTTGCTGATTTTTGCGCCAGCGATACCGGTTCTTATTCCCCAACCGGTTCCCGTTAAGGGTTCATCCGTTCTGAAGGATAATAGAGGAACACCGTCTAAGAATAACACTATCTTTTCTACCCTGTATAATACTTTTAGGTTGTAGGTATTTGAGGGATTAAAGCCGGTGATATCGGTATAAGCTAATGCTGACCATGAACCGTTATGTGTTCTACCTAAGTATAGAATACCTTCAAAGTTTATGAACGCAAAATAATAACTTACGCCTGCGCCTTCCCAGAAGCTATTTGCATTAGCAGAAAGAGCAAATACGATACCGCTATCGCTTGCGTTATTCATAATATCCGCGCTAATAGTTCCGTATGGAAAAGGAGTGCTTGCATCAAGATTTGCGTAAATACTTGATGAGGTAGTTGCGGTGTATACGCCGTTTTCTAAATTGCAATTACCGTTTTTTGAAGTAAGTAATGCGTTCGCGTAGTCATATTGCTTTGAAAAATCACGCGAGCTATCCATATCAATAAACGGTTCATCGTCTTTGATTCCCGGAATGAAGGGGTTAAATTCAGAGCTACCCTCTTCATCGGTGATTACTTCAGGAACTAAAACCGGTGCTTTTTCTCCCCCTTCGCTTACGCTGGGAAAGATGGTAACGGCCTTATTCCCTTCGACCATTTCTTCCGGCACGTGACTAAACGCAGCTGATGCTAAAACAGATGCGCCCAATACCGTGGGAATCAATACGAATAAGATAAGATACTTTAAGGACAAAATTGTTTTTTTCTTTTTCATCTTGTTCCTCCTCATAAAAAAATTTTTAGAATTTATTTATTTCTTATAGAAATAATTTCTAATTGCCCTAATTTTAACATAGTTAAAATGTTAT
>JAZSMG010000069.1:0-12592 GCA_045535775.1 Christensenellaceae bacterium
CCTTGTGGCTAAAAGTGATATGCAAAACAAGTTTTGCGTTAGATTGCGACTTGAAGTCACAGTTATATTAAATAAATCCATAACTCGCCGTAAGGCGAATATAACTGCGTAGCAATATCACTTGTCGTTAGACAAATATCACAAATCCGTTCACGGATTTATTTAGTTGCCGAATCCCTTGTAGGGACTCGGCTTTTTCGCTCCATTTTTTTGCTAAAATATATTTGAATTACGTTAATAAAAATGCCGTTTATCGCGCTATAGCCCGCTTTTTAGCGTTATTCCTTCCATTCGTCTTCCGTAAAGTCTTGATCGCCTAATATTGCGGAAAGCTCTTCAGCCGTCGCTTTTTTATCGTAAGTAGAATATCTAACGTGAAGCTTATCACCGGGGTACATATTCTTTTCGCCGTGACCGTCAATTTGTGGGTGATTATCACTTCTTTTTAAAGAAAGCACGAATAGGTTATTTGGCCAAAGCACGTCTCTTATTTGCTTGCCAACTGCAAAGGATTTTTCTTGAACGGTTAAAACTGCATCTATTAAAAATACTTGCTTATTCTTTTGCTCTTCTTCCACGCGAATATCCATAATTTCATCGTTAACGGAATGAGGACAGAATATTTCTGAAATAATATAAGAAACTATAACGGTAATGGCAACCGCTAAAACGTTGCTTGTTAAGGATAACGCTTCCAAACCGAAAACTATTGCCGTAAGGGGTGTTTTAGCCATACCGGAAAAGCAAGCAATCATACCTAAAAGAACGGTTACTTGGTAATAGTATTCATCCATAAGCCCCAAGGAAATTAAAAGTTTACCAATTATTGATGAAAGTAAAGCCCCAAAAGCCAAGGTGGGAACGAACGTTCCGCCCGTTATTGATACGCTCGCAGCAGAGGAGGTTAAAAACGTTCTGATTATTAAAACTAAAAGTAAAAATAATACGGTTATAGCGTTGGGGGTTAATAGTTTTTCTATTAAATTGTGACCGGTGCTGATGAAATCTGTTGAAAAAAGCCCAACTGTAACGGTTAAAATAAATATCACGGTATAGGCTAAGAATTTACTTTTACCCACAATTTTTTTATTTACTAATTTTCTTAAGGCGTTAAAGTATTTGATGTATAAAACTGCAAAAATTCCTGCAAAAATCCCAACCGTTAACGGCAACCACATTTGTGAAAACTGCAACGTAATTGGCGCTAAATGGGGGAATAACGCGCTTTCTAAGCCGAATAGAGAGGATAACCATTGTGTGATAATCATTGCAAAGCACACGGTAGAGCCTGCCACCATTAATATCATGGGTGAAAGCTTATGATGAGCTTCCTCTATTGCAAATAAAATACCGGAAATAGGCGCACCCGTCGCACACGAAAAGCCGGCGCACGCGCCACCTGTCATAATATATCTATCCCATTCGCGGTGTTTTTTACCTAGGGTGTTAACAACCCCTTTTCCAAGCGTCGTTCCCATCATAACGCAAGGGCCTTCATTTCCAAGCGGTGTTCCAATAAAAAAGGTGAAAAGGCAGGAAATCATAGCGCCTATAAGCGTTCTTAGCCATTTAAAGGTAACAAGACCTCTAAGATATGCTATCGCGTTAGGGATACCGCCCCCTTTAGAATCTGGGGAATATTTATGCAGTAAATAAAGACCAAAGGAAATAAGTATTATTAGCGCGAACACAAGCGGTAAGTAGTATGCGTGTAATCTTAAAAAAGAATAAAGAGTAGTGGAAAGATCAATAATCTTGCCGGCAATAAACTTAAATCCAACAACGAAACCGCCTGTAAGTATTCCCGTTATTAAGCTAAAAAGTAAGCAGGGTAGTAAGATGTTTTTTAAATAAATCAAAAATACGTTTTTCTTCATAATGTGCTATACAAATAATATAATAGAGTTCAACTAAAAACAATTATATCACAATACGTTGTAATATTTATAAATAAGTAATATAGAACTTAAAATATGACAAGAAAAAACCACCTTAAGAGGTGGCTTTTTTGTTCTTATTTATTTTATAAGTGCAAAGTCAAAGTAAGAGTTATTCTGCCTTAGAGCATTCTTCGTTGTATGCTTCAATTACGGCTTTAATAAGAACGGCACGCGCTTCTGCGTTAATTGGGTGAACGATATCTCTATATTCGTTCTCACCTGTCTTTCTGGAAGGCATTGCAATAAATAGACCTTCAGCACCCTCAATAATCTTAATGTCGTGTATTACGATAGCTTGGTCTATAGTAACTGATGCAATTGCCTTTAATTTTGAATCTGGATTTTTTACTATCCAAATTCTTACTTCGGTAATGTTCATGACCTGTCCCCTTGTTGTTTCCTCATAATACCTACTAAGTATTATGTGAATATATAATACTACAATTTTACTAAATATTCAATAGTTTTGCGCCCTAAGTTAAAAAATAATTAAAAAAATTTTTATTTTTAGGTGTAAAAGCACAAAAAACCTCATAAAATAGCAGTATGAAAGCTGAATACGGTTTATTAAAAAAGGATTTTTACGTATATTTTGTTGGGGTAGGGGGGATAAGCATGTCTGCTCTTGCCCTATTTTTGGTAAAAACGGGGTTTAAGGTGGGTGGTTATGATGCTAATCTATCTTCAGTAACAAAGGCATTGAGTGAGGCGGGTGTTGAAATAAATAATCCTTCTTCCGCTATGCGGTGCGACTTAGCGGTTATTTCTTCTGCCATTTCATCAAACGATGAAGTTTTGCGATATTTGAAACAATTAAATAAGCCCGTAATTACGCGTGCACGGCTTTTATATGAAATTGCAAGCACTTATCCTTTTGTTATAGGTATTGCAGGCACGCACGGAAAAACCACCTGTACGGCAATGGTTGCACACGTACTAAAATATGCAAATAAGGGCTTTTGCGCCCATATTGGCGGTTTTGATAAGGATTTTGGTAATATTCTAATAAACGGTGAAGATATTTTTTTAAGCGAGGTTTGTGAGTTTAAAAGAAATATCTCTATGTTCACGGCAAACCTTGGGGTTTTATTAAATATAGATGACGACCACTTAGATAGCTATGGCAGTAAAGAGAAGTTAAAAGAAGAATTCGGTGCTTTTTTAAACCGCTCTAAAATTAGAATTTTACCGCTAGAAGAAGCTAATTTAGTAGAGGACGGAATTACCTTTTCTTTAGAAAATAGCAACGCAAATTACTACGCGAAAGAGATTGAATACCTTGATAATCGCGCTATAGAGTGCTTTGTTATGGAAAACGGCAAAAAACTTTTCAGATTAGAGCTTAATAGCTTTTTAATGCACGATATAAAAAATGCCCTTGCTTGTATTGGGGCGTGCAGGGCTATCGGTATTGAAGCTAACGAAATAAAGGCAGGTCTGGAAAGTTTTAAGGGTGTAAAGCGCCGTAATGAAATTATGGGTAAAATTGAGGGATGCACTGTGTATGCAGATTACGCCCACCACCCAGAGCAGTTAGAAAAGACTATTAAAATGTTAGAGTTAAAATATGATAATTACGCAGTACTTTTTCAGTCACACACCTACTCGCGCACTGCAAATTTGTATAAACAATTTTTAAAAGCCCTTTCAAAGGTGAAAAATTTATTTATTTTTGACACTTATGGGGCAAGGGAAAAGTATACTTATTTCGGAAGCGGTAAACGACTTTCAGAGGATTTAAATGGCTGTATATATTGTTCAAGCAGTAAAACCGTTGGGGCTATTTTAAAGGGGATAGCCGGTAAGTTTGAATGCGTTGCGGTGCTTGGTGCCGGCGATTTATATGATGAAACGGAAAAATTTTTGAAAGAAGAAAAGTCGCGTTAATCGATATATAGCGCGACTTTTTTGTATGTTTTAGAGTATTATTCATTTAAATTCCAATCTATTGGCTCTATATTTTTAGACTTTAAGAATTGGTTAGCTTTTGAAAAATGTTTACAACCGAAGAATCCGCCAAACACGGAAAGTGGACTTGGGTGAACGCTTTCTAAAATTAAGTGCTTGCTTTGGTCAATAAACTTTTTCTTAGAGCGCGCGTTTGCGCCCCAAAGTAAAAATACCATAGGCTCTTCCCTTTTAGAAAGCAGTTTAATTACTTCATCGGTAAAATCCTGCCACCCGCATTTACTGTGAGAGTTCGGTTTGCCTTCGCGTACGGTTAGGGTGGTATTAAGAAGCATAACGCCTTGTTTTGCCCACTTGGTTAAGCAACCGCTTTTAGGTGGTGTAAATCCCAAATCAGTTTCTATTTCCTTAAAAATATTAACCAGTGAGGGTGGTGCTTTAACTCCTTCTTTAACTGAAAAGCAAAGTCCGTGTGCCTGCCCTTCGCCATGATAGGGGTCTTGACCTAAAATTACCGCTTTAACAGATGAGTAAGGTGTGTATTTAAAGGCGTTAAAAATATCATTCATTGGTGGATAAATTATCTGCGAAGAATATTCACTTTTTAAAAAATTACGAATGCTTTTATAAAGCTCACTGTTTAAAAGTGGGGCAAGAACGTCATCCCAATCGTTACCGATGTTAAGCATAAAAACCTCCCTTGCAAGGCATAAAAAAATGTGGTTAGTTAAAAATAGTTATATGGAATTAGATGATGATATTTTTGAAAAACTTGCACGTTCATCACCAAAGGAGTGTAAGAAATTAGTTAGAAAAAATGTTAAACGTATACTTAAAAATCCCACTTTGGAATATAAACGGTAGTGGCAGAGGTGCGCTCTTGTATTAGGCAGTTTTCTATTTTAGCATTAAAAAGTGCTTCAGTTACTCTATCGTATTCGCGTTTTGTAATGGGGCGTTTAAGTTCCGGAAATGCGTCGCATTCACCAAAGGGCGTGTATTGCGACATAAGTGAAAAATGCGCGCCGTTAACGGCGTTGTTTTTAAACCAGTCAATAATTGCAATGCTATCCTTAACACCCATGGGCAGTATTAAATGCCTAACGCAAACACCTTGCTTCATAAGTCCGTTTTCAACCACGGAAGGCTTGCTTTGCATCATAAATTTTATTGCTTTAGTGGCAACTTCAAAATAGTTTTTAACCTTTGTGTATCGTGAAGAAAGGGCGTTAGAATAGAATTTTAAATCGGGTAAATAAATATCAACAAAGTCATTTGCGATTTGCAAGGTTTCAATTTTTTCATAGCCGTGAGTGTTGTAAACCACAGGAATATTGGGTTTGTAAATTTCAAATGCCTTAGCAATAGCAGGAAGGAAGTGTGAGGGGTTAACAAGGTTGATATTATTTGCCCCCATATCTTCCAATTCCTTAAAAATTGAAGCAAGATCATTAGGGGAAATTTCCTTACCTCTTAAAGAGCGCGAAAGTTCGTAATTTTGGCAAAATACGCACTTTAAGGGGCAACCACTAAAAAATACCGTACCGCTACCTTCCTTACCGCTAATAAAGGGCTCTTCAAAGGGGTGTAGATAGTATTTTGCAATGCGCATTTTATTGCTTTCACCGCAAATTCCCTTGTGGGTTATTCTGTTAATATTGCATTCGTTAGGGCAAAGCTTGCAATTTTCGCTTATAATCATCAAAAAAACACCTAAAGTAAGAAAATATATTCGTATAATATATTTTAACACTTTCTTTTACGTTTGACAAACGAATTAAAATAGTATATAATGATTGAACGAAAAATATTTACCATAACAGTAAAAAACCTAAGAGGAATATAATATGAGAAAATTTTTTACAAGTGAAAGTGTTACGGAAGGTCATCCCGATAAGATTTGTGACCAAATTTCTGATGCGGTTTTAGACGCGATTATAGAAAAAGACCCCAACGCAAGAGTTGCGTGCGAATGTATTGCAACCACCGGCTTGGTTTTGGTTACCGGTGAAATTACCACCGAATGTTACGTTGATATTTCACGCGTAGCAAGGGAAACCATTCGCGAAATCGGTTACGATAGAGCAAAATACGGCTTCGACTGTGACACCTGTTCTATTTTAACTGCTATTAAAGAACAAAGCCCGGATATCGCGCTTGGCGTTGATAACTCCGTTGAACACAGGGAAAGCGGTGAAATTGCTGACCGTATCGGTGCAGGTGACCAAGGCTTAATGTTCGGTTACGCTACTGATGAAACGGAAGAATATATGCCTTTACCCATTACTCTTGCTCATAAGCTTGCAAGAAAGCTTACCGAGGTAAGAAAGGAAGGGGTGGTAGATTATCTTCGCCCGGACGGAAAGAGCCAAGTTACCGTTGAGTACGAAGGCAGAACTCCCGTTAGAATAGATACCGTTGTAATTTCAACCCAACATTCAGAAACTGTTACTACAGAACAGCTCCGCAAGGATATTAAGAAACTGGTTATAGATAGCACCATTCCCGCAGACTTAGTTGATGAAAACACCAAGTATTTCATTAACCCCACCGGTAGATTTGAAATTGGCGGACCTCACGGCGATAGCGGTTTAACGGGTAGAAAGATTATCGTTGATACCTACGGCGGAAGCTGCGCTCACGGCGGTGGCGCGTTCAGCGGTAAAGATCCCACTAAGGTAGACCGTAGTGCTTCTTACATGTTAAGATACATTGCTAAAAACGTAGTTGCTGCAGGACTTGCTAAGGAATGTCATATTGAGGTTGCTTATGCAATCGGTGTTGCTCGCCCCGTATCACTTTTCGTAGATACTAAGGGAACCGGCGTTGTCGGCGATGATAAGATTGTTGAAATTATCAATAAGGAATTTGACTTAAGACCTTATTCTATCATTAAAACCTTAGATTTAAGAAGACCTATTTACAAAAACACCGCTGCGTACGGTCATTTTGGAAGAAGTGAATTCCCTTGGGAAAAGCTTGATAAGGTAGAAGATTTAAAGAAATATCTATAAAAAATCGCCAAGGCTAAATACCTTGGCAGTTTTTTCAGTGAATTAAGCAAAGGATTTTTTTATATAATTAGGAGATTGGGATGTTAGACGTAGCCGTAATAGGTGGCGGTGTTGTTGGAGGAATGATACTGCGCCAGTTAACTAAATATAAGCTTACCTGTGCTTTGCTTGAAAAGGAAAGCGACGTTTGTGCTTGCCAAAGTAGGGCAAATAGCGGTATAGTACACTCAGGATTAGATGCTAAAGAGGGAACTTTAAAGGCGAAATTTAACGTGGCGGGTAATAAGTTAATGCCTGCGGTATGCGAAGAGCTTGGTGTTAAATATCAAAACAACGGCTCTTTAGTAGTTGCATTTAATGAAGATGAAATGGGAATTTTAAAAGCTCTTAAGGCTCGCGGTGAGAAAAACGGCGTTCCCGGCTTGCAAATTATAGGCAGAGAAGAACTTAAGAGTAAGGAAGAAAATATATCTGATGAAGCAATCGCTGCGTTATTTGCGCCCACGGGCGGAATAGTTTGCCCCTACGGTCTTACTATTGCATCAATCGGCAACGCAATGGATAACGGCGCAACTCTTTATACTGATTTTGAGGTTTGCGCAATAGATAAAAGTGATGAAGGTTTTACCGTTCATTCTTCAAACGGTGCTAAAATAGAAGCCAAAACGGTTATAAACTGTGCAGGCTTTGCATCGGATAAAATTGCTTCCCTAATAGGCGACAATTCCTTTAAAATGGGCGCACGCAAGGGCGAATATATTTTACTTGCCAAAAACTATCTTGTAAACAGTACGCTATTTTTTACACCCACGGCAAAGGGCAAGGGTGTATTAGTAACTCAAACGGTAGACGGCAATATTATGTTAGGCCCCACCTCTGAAGAGTGTGAGGGTAATATTCCTACGACCTCTGCAAGCGGACTTGATTATATTATTAGCAAGGCTAAGCAAATGTGTAACAACATTCCCTTTTACGATACTATAACCTCATTTGCGGGGGTTAGAGCTTATTGCGATCGCCACGATTTTGTAATAGAGCAAAGCAAGGTAGATAACCGGTTTATTAACGTTGCAGGTATAGAGTCCCCCGGATTAACCTCTGCTCCTGCAATTGCTGAATACGTTGTTAACGAGCTTATAGGCTCTTTAATGCAGTTAATTCCAAATCCAAACTTTAACGGTAAGCGCGAAAAAGAATTTGGCGAATTAACGATAGCGCAAAAGAATGAAATTATTAAAAAGGACGCAAGCTTCGGTAAGCTCGTTTGCAAGTGCGAAAGGGTAACCGAGGGTGAAGTTTTAAAAGCTATAAGACAAAATCCCCCTGCAACCACTATAGACGGTGTTAAGCTTAGAACCCGTTCGGGTATGGGTAGATGTCAAGGCGGTTTTTGTCAAGCAAGAATTGCAGAAATACTTGCAAAGGAATTGAATATCCCCTTAGAACAGGTTACGAAAAGGGGCAAGGGCTCAGAGATTGTTATGGGGGTAAGCAAATGATTACTTCGTACGATATAGTAATAATCGGCGGTGGTCCTGCCGGTCTTGCCGCTGCAATTTCCGCTTATGATAGCGGTGCAAGAAATATAGTTATCGTAGAGCGTGATGAACGCTTGGGCGGTATTTTAAATCAATGTATTCACAACGGCTTTGGCTTAACTCGCTTTAAAGAGAGCCTAACCGGCCCTGAATATTCCGGTAGATTTATAGAAGAAATTAAAAAACGCAATATTTCCTATTTACTAAACACCGCGGTTTTATCTTTAACTAAAGATAAGCAGTTAACGCTAATAAATGCAGAGAAGGGCATTTTTAACGTTAAAGCAAAGGCAGTTATACTTGCTATGGGGTGTAGAGAGAGAAGCAAGGGCGCGTTAAATATTGCAGGAAGCAGACCTGCCGGTATATTCTCTGCGGGAACTGCGCAGGTTTATTTAAACCTAAAGGGATATTTGCCCGGCAAAAGGGTTGTAATACTTGGCTCTGGCGATATAGGCTTAATTATGGCTCGCCGTATGACGCTAGAGGGCGCAAAAGTGCTTGCCGTTTGCGAAATTATGCCATATTCCAGTGGGTTAAAGAGAAATATTAAGCAATGCTTAGAGGATTTTGATATTCCCCTTTATTTAAGCCATACTATTACTAAGATAGAAGGGGATAAGAGGGTAAGCGGCGTGGTTGTTTCTAAGGTGGATGAAAATAGGAAGCCCATTCCCGGTAGCGAAATTCACTTTGATTGCGACACCGTGTTATTCTCCGTTGGTCTTATTCCCGAAAACGAGCTTTCAACGGGGGCTAGCGTAGAGCTTTCACCCAAAACTAAGGGAGCTATCGTATATCAAAACAGGGAAACCAAGGTGGAAGGTATCTTTGCCTGCGGTAACGTTTTACAGGTACACGATTTAGTTGACTTCGTTTCTGAAGAATCAGAAATTGCGGGTAAGTCTGCCGCAGAGTACGTAATAAACGGAGCAAAAGAAAAAAATAGCATAGCAGTTGAAAGCGGTAAGAATATAAATTACGTTCTTCCGCAAATTATAGATAAGAACCAAAAGGGCAACGTAAAGCTATTCTTTAGGGTAAGCAATACCTTTAAGGATTGCGTTATAAAGGTTGCTTCCGGGGATGAGATTTTACTTACTAAAAAGAAAAAGGTAGCCGTACCCGGCGAAATGGAAATTTTAATTTTAACAGAGGAAAAAATTGCTTTAAGCCAAGGGGGAATTAAGGTTTGGCTTGAAGAAGAAGGAATATGAGTGAGATTATAAGATTAACTTGTATAGAATGTCCTTTGGGATGCGATATAGAAGTAACTAAAAATGAAGATGGGCTTGATATTAAAGGGAATTCTTGCCCCCGCGGAAAAATTTACGCGCAAAACGAAATTACCATGCCCAAAAGAGTTCTTACTACTACCGTTAGATGCGAAAACGGCGGACTGGTGGCGGTAAAGACCTCCGCTCCCGTAAATAAGAGCGATTTGCTTGATTTAATGCAAGTAATTAACAAATGCGTGGCAAAATTACCCGTTAAAATTGGCGACGTTATAATTAAAGACTTGGTAGAAGGTGTAAATTTAATTGCAACCGATAACCGTGAGGTAAAGTAATATGACCGATTATTTTGGTAAGGACTGCTCTTGCTTGCACGAAAAAAAGCTCTTTTTATTTGATATGGATGGGACTATTTACCTTGATAACGATTTGTTTGAAGGTGTCCCCGAACTTTTAGAACAAATAACAAATGATGGCGGGCGTTACGTATTTATTACGAATAACTCCTCTAAATCGGTTAGCGATTACGTTGCAAAGCTTCACAGGCTTGGTTTAACCTCCGTTACGGAAGATAATTTCTTTACCTCTGCCCAAGCAAGCCTTGCGCTTATGAAGGAAAAGCACCCTAACGATTTAATTTATCTTCAGGGAACTAAATCCTTCGTTGCCGGCTTTGAAGGTAGTGGATTGAATGTTACAACGGAGTATGATGAAAGCGCTAAAGTCGTTTTAGTGGGCTTTGATCCCGAATTTACGGGTGAAAAGATTTATAATACCTGTAAGCTTTTAACAAAGTGCAACGTTAGTTATTATGCTACTAATCCAGACTGGGTTTGCCCGGTTGAGTTCGGTTTTATTCCTGACTGCGGTTCTATGTGCCAAAGTATAGAAAGGGCAACGGGAAAAGCCCCAAAATTCATCGGAAAGCCTCACCCCGAAATGATTTATGCCGTTATGAATAAGTTTGGCGCAGTTAAGGAAGATACCGTTGTGATAGGTGATAGACTTTACACCGATATTGCTTCAGGTAATAACGCTGGGGTAACAACCGTTTGCGTTTTATCTGGCGAGGTTGGGTTAGACGAGGTTAAAAATGCTAAAGGCGAAAAAGCGCCCGATTATTTATTAAATAGCGTTAAGGATTTATTGAAATAAGCCCCTATAGGTCGATTAAACGCTATAAAGTAATTATATTAAATAGAATTTAAGGAGGGAAAACTATGTCTTGGGAACAGATTTTAAGCGAATTTGGCATGCTTGCGGATTTGCTTCTTTCCGTAGTTTTAGGCTTTATTATTGGCTTTGAAAGAAAGATTAGATTTAAGGAAGCAGGTATAAGAACGCATACTATCGTGTGCGCGGGCTCTGCTCTTATGATGATTATTTCTAAATACGCTTTTACTGCCGCAGATAGCGCGCGTGTTGCAGCTCAAATAGTAACCGGCGTTGGTTTCTTGGGTGCAGGTATGATCGTTTACAGAAGAAACGAGGTAAGAGGTCTTACCACCGCGGCAGGCGTATGGGCAACTGCAGGCGTTGGTATGGCTTGCGGTGGTAGATTATACGTGGTTGCGTTAGGCGCGGCAATAATAATTATCAGCGCTCAATGCTTATTCCATTTACCCTTTAAGGTATTTCATTCTAAACGCTTTTACGCAGTAAAAATTGAATTTGTTCAAAGTGAAAACGAAAACCTTATTATTAAAAGCTTATTTGGCGTTGATAGATTTAATCACTTGGTTATTAAAAGGGAAAACGGTCAGGTTATTTATAGCGCAACCCTTAATACCGATAAAGAGTTTTCTTCCACAAAGTTAAACGAAATTATGGCAGAAAACGAGTTCGTTTTATCTATTGAAAGAGATGACGATTTAAGCTGATTGTTTATACATAATAAAAGTAAAGGTTGCCCTATAAGCGCTTAAAACGGCTATTATAAGCTAATTTGAAACAGATAAATAGGCGTTAATTATAATAAAACGCTTAAAAAAACACGAAACAAATATGAAAAGATATATTGCATTTGATATTGGTGATAAAAGAATTGGTATTGCGGTAACCAGCTTGTTAGACGATATGGTTCTACCCGTTGAAACCTATCACCGTAAAAATTTAAAGGATGATTTAAATTATTTAGTACAGCAGGCTAAGGGCAGAAGCGTGCAAAAAATCGTGTGCGGTTTACCCCTTAACGTAGACGGTACGCCCTCAATTCAAACGGAAAAAACGCTTTTTTTCATTGAGAAGTTAAAGGAGCTTACTAATATTCCCATTGAAACTCACGATGAAAGATATTCCACTATGGAAGCTCACAGGGTATTGATAAGTGAAGATATGGGTAGGGCAAAACGCAAAAAATACGTTGATGCAATTGCTGCTTGCTTTATTTTAGAAGATTTTATCCATGCAGAGCAATTAGCTAACAAGTAGTAAAAAAGCCTATTTTTAGGCTAAAAATATAACAAAACGGGCTAAGCGCACGAAAACTTTTTAAGCGCTAGTCTTTGATTAAAGGAGTAAATAAAATGATTGATGAAAAGAATCCCGAAATTTTAATGGATGACGATGATTTAATTGATTTAGTAGATGATAAGGGCAGACACCTTAAGTTCTTCCACGTTGGCAGTACCGAATATTTAGGTAAATGGTATGCATTCTTTATGGCTGCAGAGGAAATTGAGGGCTTAGATGATGAAGAAGTAGTTATCTTTGAGGTTTCTAAAGACGATAAGGGTGATGAAATCCTTCTTCCCGTAGAGGACGGCGCGTTGCTTGAATGTATTTACGAGCAGTTCTGTAAGGAAATGGAAGAGGATGCAGATGCTGCTGAAGCTGAAGAATTAGAAGGCGGTTGCTGTTGCGGTCACCACCACGAGCATGGCGAAGAATGCGGTTGTGATCCCCACCACGACGGTGAAGATTGCGGTTGTGAAGGTCACCACCTCGATGGCGAAGAA
>JAZSMG010000230.1:0-8722 GCA_045535775.1 Christensenellaceae bacterium
TACAGGTACACGCGGGGCATACGTTACGGCATGCGTCACATCTAATACACTTTGAAAGCTGAGCCTTCCAGAATGCGTATCTTTGTTCTTCCGTCATTGATTCAAGCTCTTTTACCACGTCAAATCTGTTAGATTTAGCGGGCTTCATTTCGCCAATAACTAAGGTTTCATCTGCAACTGCAAACTCTTTACTCTTACAAGTTTCACACTTAACTAGTAAAACCTTTTCCTTTTCTACCCTCTTTTCGCCGTAAACGGTTTCAACGATAAGGTTATCCTCATCCTCCGTCATAGAAAGAATGCCTTCTACTCCTTCAGCGTAAACCTTATTAATATCTAAATGACCGTTACAACCGATACCGATAACGTGGAATTTTTCTCTTTCTATTCTGTGTTCACTTAAAAGCTGGTTAAAGCTATACGTATCGCAGGGCTTTAAGAAAACCAGCATCTTGCCCTCTTTTTTACTTTCTGCAACTAGGTATTTGCTTAAGTTAGCGCCACAAAAGCCGTTATAAACAAAGCCTTCAAGATTATCCTTGGTAAAAGTTGCAGGTGAATTATCGTAATAGCTTTCACCCTTTTTCCAACCTATAACTCTATCTACCTCGCCTGACTGTAAAAGAGCCGTTGCTCTTTCAAGCATTAATTTTTCTAATCCTTGCATCTTAAGTCCTCCAGTCTGCGGTTTTCGCCTAGCTCGTTAATGGTCTTTGCAAAATCGTTCATAACTGCAGAGAATTTTGCGCCTTCTGCAGCAGAAACCCATTCTATTCTAGTTCTTTCCTTTTCTATACCTAAATAGTTTAACATAGAGAATAGCAAGCCCATTCTTCTTCTGGTACGGTAGTTACCTTCTGAATAGTGGCAGTCGCCGGGGTGACAACCGCATAAAATAACACCGTCTGCCCCCCTTTGGAAGGCCTTTAAAATAAATATGGGGTTAACCCTACAGCTACAGGGAACTTTTATAATTTTTACCTCTGCGGGATAAGAAAGCCTTGAAGAACCTGCAAGGTCCGCCCCCGCATAACTACACCAGTTACAGCAAAAAGCTACTATTAAAGGCTTTTTTTCCTTCTTTTCTATCTCTTGCATATTGCTTCTACCTCCTTAAGAATTTGCGCAGATGAGAAACCGTGAATATCCATAGCGCCTGAAGGACAGGTAACGGTACACGCGCCACAGCCCTGACATACTGCCGGGTTAACGCTTGCAACTCTTCTCTTTTCAGTTTTACCGCCACCGATACGGAATTCTTTATTTTCATAAGTGATTGCGCCGTATGGGCATACCTCTGCACATTGACTGCAACCGGTACAGGTCATTTCGTTTGCGTGAGCTACGCAAGGATTACCCTTTAGCTTATCCTTTGCAAGTAATCCAATTACCTTTGACGCTGCCGCAGATGCTTGAGCTACCGTTTCGGGAACGTCCTTAGGACCTTGACATACGCCTGCTAAATATACGCCGGCAGTTGCGCATTCAACCGGTTTAAGCTTTGCGTGCGCTTCGGTTAAGAAATTATTAGTATCAATACTAATCGTTAGCTTGGTTGCTAAATCCTTAACGGAAGGATCGGGCTCGATTGCGGTTGCTAAAACAACTAAATCTGAAGGAATAGTAACCTGTTCGTTATCAATAAGGTTGCTACCCTGTACCATAAGCTTACCGTTTTCGTTGTATACCTTACCAACCATACCCTTAATGTAGTTAACGCCGTACTGTTCAACTGCTCTGCGGTAGAATTCGTCGTAGTTCTTACCGGGCGTTCTTACGTCAATATAGAATACGTTAACTTGAGTATCGGGATATTTTTCACGGATAAGCATTGCGTGCTTTGCGGTATACATACAGCAAATCTTACTGCAATAAGGCTTACCGCAACCGGAAACGTCTCTTGAACCAACGCATTGAATAAAGGTTATAACGTGGGGATGCTCGCCGTCACTTGGGCGAACTAAAGTTCCCTTTGAAGGACCTGCCGCGTTCATAAGTCTTTCAAGCTCAAGAGAGGTAATAACGTCTTTATTATCCGCATAGCCGTATTCGTTAAAGTTTTCTAGGCTAATAGGCTTAAAGCCGGTTGCAACTACGATTGCGCCGTATTCTCTTTCAACGAAGGTATCCTGTTGCTTATAATCAATTGCGCCAACACCGCACTTCATTGAACATAAGCCGCACTTACCCGTTTTTAATTTTATACACTGCTCGGGATCGATAACCGCAACGTTAGGTATTGCTTGAGCAAAGGGAATATAAATTGCAGGTCTGGTGTTTAAGTCCATATTGAAGGCGTTAAGTCCCTTCTTTGAAGGACAGTTAGCCATACAAACACCGCAACCGGTACATTTAGTTTCGTCAACGTATCTTGCTTTTTTCTTAATGGTAACCTTAAAATTACCAACGAAGCCCTTAACCTTATCTACTTCGCTGTAAGAATAAATGTTAATTTTTTCGTGCTGAGCGCAGTCTACCATCTTGGGGGTTAAAATACAAGCAGAACAGTCTAACGTGGGGAAGGTTTTATCAAGCTGAGCCATTCTTCCGCCAATCGTGGGGTTCTTTTCTACTATATCAACCTCGTAACCGGCGTCTGCTATATCTAAAGCAGCTTGAATACCCGCAATACCGCCACCAATTATTAAAGCGCGCTTAGTAACGCCCGTTTCGCCCGCAATAAGGGGTTTGTTAAGGGTTAATTTTGCAACCGCAGTTCTTGCTAAAACAATCGCCTTTTCAGTTGCCTCTTCAATATCCTTATGTATCCAACTGCACTGCTCTCTTATGTTTGCAATTTCAACCATATAGGGGTTAAGTCCTGCAGCTTCCGCAGTTTTACGGAAGGTAGCTTCGTGCATTCTGGGTGAGCAAGAGCATACCACTATACCTGTAAGAGAATGCTCCTTAATTGCGTTTTTAATTAACTGTTGTCCGTTTTCTGAACACATATATTGATAGTTTACGGAATGCACTACACCTGCTTCGTGTGATAGTGCTTCAGAAACTCTTTCAACGTCTACCGTGGCTGCAATATTAGAACCGCAGTGACATACAAATACACCAATTCTATGCATAATATTTCTTCCTTCGATTGTTATTTATTACTTCTTGTATTTTCTAAACGCAGATACTAATAGCTGTTGAGGTATTATTTCGTTTACTTCTGCGGGGATTTCTTCGGCGGTAATACCGTCACCACCCTGCATTCTTGCAACGGTGGTTCTAACTGCTTCTACTACGTTTGCAGGAGCAACCCCTCTTGGGCATCTTTCTACGCAAGCAAGGCATGATAAGCAACTCCAAATAGCTTTACTTGAAAGTAGCTTTTCTATCTTTCCTTGACCAAGTAAGGTTACGAATTGATGGGGCTTGATATCCATTTCCTTAAACGCGGGACATCTGCCGGAGCATTTACCGCATTTCATGCACTTGCGAACGTCAGTTGCAGACATTTCAATTAAGCTGTTTAATTGCATTTGCTTATTCATTATCTGCCACCCCCAACGCTTGCGCTAATAATTGTGTAAAATATACCACCTGTAAATCTTCGTCACAGCGCTTTAAATTGTAATAACAAAGAGGACAAGCGGTAATAACCATTTCTGCGCCGTGACCTTTTGCGCTTGAAAGAACTGCGTTGCTCTTCTTATCTGCTAAAGGCTTATTCTTAAGACTTGCGTAAGCACCACAGCATTCGTTGCGGAAGGGATAGGTTACGGGCGTTCCGCCTATTGCCTTAATAAAATCCTCTATAATGGTGGGGTTTTCGGGATTATCAAACGCCATAACGGAGTTAGGACGTAAAAGCAAACAACCGTAATAAGCGCCTATTTTCTTATTAATGGGGTTTTTAACCGCCTTTTTAATATTATCAAAGCCCACCACGTCGCGAAGCATTTCTAAATAGTGTAAAACCTTCGTTTCGCCGTTATACCTTTGTTCTAATTGCATATAGTTGTTTGCGCGCATATTAATATCGGCGTTATTTACCATATCGTCGTTAACGCGTTTAATAACGTTGTGGCATGCAGAACAAATAGTAATGAGTGTTCCACCCTGTTCCTTTGCGTTTGCTAACGCTCTTACGGAAGAAAGGCGTGGGGCAATATCGTCAGGTGCAGAGGTATATACGCCACCGCAACATTGCCATTCTTCTATTTCCTTTAATTCTATTCCCAACGCTACGGCGCTTTTTCTTGCGTAAACGTCTAAATCCTTAGCTTGATTTTTAAGCGTGCAGCCGGGATAATAACTGAATACCATACGATACTCCCTATTTTTATTATTTTTGTTTAATCATTTCTTCGGGATGGAAAACTTCGTCGAACTTTTCAGCGGTTAAGAAGCCTAATTCAACACACGCTTCCTTTAAAGAAATATTTTCTTTATATGCCTTCTTTGCCGTTTTTGCTGCATTTTCATAACCGATATAGGGGTTAAGAGCGGTTACTAGCATTAAAGAATTGTATAAATTATGATGCATCTTTTCTTTATTTGCCTTAATACCCGTTACGCAGTTCTTTTCAAATGAAATAATACCGTCTGCTAAAAGGCGAACTGACTGTAAGAAATTGTAAATGATTACGGGCATAAATACGTTAAGCTCAAAGTTACCCTGTGAAGCTCCAACGCTTACTGCAACGTCGTTAGCCATTACTTGAACGGCTACCATGGTTAAGCTTTCGCATTGAGTGGGGTTAACCTTACCGGGCATTATTGAGCTACCGGGCTCGTTTTCGGGAATAAAGATTTCGCCAATACCGCAACGAGGACCGGATGCAAGCCATCTAACGTCGTTAGCAATCTTCATTAGGTTGCCGGCAAGAGCCTTTAAAGCACCGTGAGCAAACACTAATTCATCCTTAGCGGTTAACGCGTGGAATTTATTTGCTGCAGTTACGAACTGCTTACCGGTTATTTCACTAACCTGCTTTGCAACCTCTTCCGCAAAGCCGATGGGAGCGTTAAGTCCCGTTCCTACTGCCGTTCCGCCAAGAGCTAATTCCTTTAATCCGCCAAGAGAAAGCTCAAGCTGTTCTTTGGTTTTTTCAAGCATATTGCGCCAACCGCTAATTTCTTGTGAAAAGCCAACGGGAACTGCATCTTGAAGGTGAGTTCTACCACTCTTTACTATTCCTTCGTTTTCTGCTTCTAAGCGCTTAAAGGTTGCAATTAGCTTATCCATAGCGGGGAAAAGCTTATCTTCTATTGCTATTACCGCAGCAATATGCATTGCCGTGGGGAAGGTGTCGTTACTTGATTGGCTTTTGTTTATATCGTCGTTGGGGTGAAGAAGCTTTTGACCTGCAATTTCGTTACCGCGGTTTGCAATAACCTCGTTTGCGTTCATATTTGATTGCGTTCCGCTACCCGTTTGCCAAACGACTAATGGGAAATGCTCGTATAGCTTACCTGCAGTTATTTCATCACATACGGTTGCTATAAGCTTGGTTTTTTCTTCTGAAATCTTACCTAGCTTGCAGTTAGCTAATGCTGCTGCCTTTTTTAAAATACCAAAAGCGTAGGTAATTTCACGGGGCATAAGCTCACCGCCGATTTGGAAGTTAAGACGGCTTCTTTCAGTTTGAGCGGCCCAATATTTATCTGCGGGAACTTGCATTTCCCCCATTGTATCCTTCTCTATGCGATATTTCATTTTCACTTACTCCTTAGAACGTGATACTAGAGATAACTGTTTTTAAAGCTTCTGCAGACTTTCTCATCTTGGCAATTTCTTCTTCAGTTAGGTTTTCTACTAAAACGGATTTAACACCCTCAGAGCCAACTAAGGTAAGAGCAGATAAGCATACGTCGCTTACACCGTATTCCCCTTCCATTAAAGTAGATACGGTTAAAACGGTTTCGGCATTACCCTTGAACGCCTTAATGATATGAGCAACTGAAGTAGCAACGCCGTATACGGTACAGCCCTTACGAGCAATAATCTTACCGCCTGACTTACGAACGTATTCTTCAACCTCTTCGTGAGTGTATTCGTTGGTAATGTTATGGGGAGTTGCAATAGCTTTGTTGTATTCGTCTAAGTGAATACCTGCAATATTTGCAGCAGACCATGCAACGAAGGAAGAATCGCCGTGCTCGCCAAGAACGTTTGCGTGAACCTGCTGTTGGCTTACGTGATAAATTTCAGCAAGGCGGGTTCTTAATCTAATGGTATCTAATACCGTGCCTGAACCGATAACCCTGTTTTTGGGAAGACCGGTGTACTTTAAGAAAGCGTAAGTTAATACGTCTACGGGGTTTGCAACTAAAACGAATAACGCGTTAGGAGCATATTCCATAATTTTGGGAGCAATAGACTTGATGATGTTTACGTTAGTTTGAGCAAGCTCAAGTCTAGTTTGACCGGGCTTTCTGCCAAGGCCGGAAGTAATTACAACAACGTCTGAATCTGCGGCGTCTCTGTAATCGCCCGCGTAAACGTTACAGTTTGATACTACTGGGGTTGCCTGTCTGATATCAAGAGCCTCCCCTAAAGCCTTTTGTGTGTTAACGTCTATTAACACGATTTCAGATGCCAATCCGCTCATTAAAACGGAATAAGCAGTGGTTGAGCCTACGGCTCCTGCGCCGATAATTGTAACTTTTGTTTTCATAATAACTCCTTATATTTTGTTACTGTTATTTTCTAAATTTAGTTAAGTTTCAGTTGCACACACGCGCTTGCGTGTTCCTGACGCTTTACATCATTATTATGTTACCACAAAATTATAAAAAAATCAAAAAATATTTTTAGACCCTTTTAACTTTTGCAATACTCATTTTTAATATCGATATATCATTATCGATATATCATTTATCGATTAAAACAGTTGTTCGTTTATTTTTTTAATCTTGGCGAATAATTAAAGCGCCAAAATTGTTTATTTTATATATTTTCTTCGCGAATTACACAATTCTGTTATAAAATCTTTATCTAAATCGGAAAGACGATAATCTTTTTTGTAAACCAAGAAGTCTTTATAAACCTCCCTTTCCTCTTCGCACTCTTGTTCGATTAGCCCATAGCGTTTTAATGTTTCATCCGTTAACGAGGAACACCTTGTAAAAGTTTGGGGATTTTCGGCAAGCAAATCGAAAAGCCCAGCCCTTTCAGAAAGATATATTACCCGTTTAGAAGTAGAAAGCCTTGCCTTTTCACGCGCTTCTTCCGCAGAAAGGGTTGGTATAAATTTATCCCCGTAAGAACACTCTATGTATTCAGAAAGGATTGCGGGGGTTAAGTTTGATTCGTTTGCAAGCGGGCTTTGATTACTAAAAACGACTTTCATTGAAAAACGAGCTATAAGTTCACCTTTTAAGCCCTTTTCTTCAAGCATATCCTTAAAATACTGCTCATCGCGTTCATTGTAGCGAACTACGGCGAGTTTATAATCTTCATAAACGATATTGTTAATCGCTTTTAATGAATTGCTTTCCGTATAAAAAATTTCGGTATCTGCTTCGGCGTTAAGTTTTTTAGAAAATTCCGTAAAGGCTTTAGAAATGTAACTTGCACGCGGAACGGTTATAGAAAAAATTGAAAGATTTTTCTTCTTACTAAATAAATCTTGAACTTCATCCACCTCTTTTAAAATATTCCTTGCGCGGATTAAAAACTTCTGCCCGTCAGCCGTGGGAATAACACCCTTACTCGTTCTTTCAAAAATAGTAATTCCAAGTGAATTTTCCAATTCCTTTATAGCCCTACTTAAATTTGGTTGAGCCATAAAAAGGTTTTCAGCCGCATTTTTAATTGATCCCGTTTTTTCTATTTCTAACGCGTATCTCAAATGATAAATATTTAACATAGTGCCTCATACAGTTTAAAAACTTTTATTATTATAATAATAAACTTTAACCACCTATAATTGTACCAAATACTAAAAAAATGAGCAACTTATTTTTGGCTTATATAAAAAACTTTCAAGTTTTTTTGCAATAATCAATTCATACGACGTGTTTTTTTTTGCAATAATAAATTCATACGGCGTGTTTTTTTGCTTTTTTAGTAAAAAAAACTAAGCGATATTAACCTGTTTTATCCTTTTATTTTTGAATAGAAAGTTAAACAGCCAAATAAAAAACAAACTTTAAAAAAAGTATATTTAAAGACTTTTACAACACTACCAACCCCGTTTTTTAGTACTTATACAACAATAAAAGTCCCCCTATAGATTGATTAACGCACATTTTACTTCTTAAAATCTTAACAAAAGGCTGTGTAAGAACAAACCTTTTACTAATTTTTGCATAAAAGCCCCGCTATAGGTCGATTATCAAGACTTTCGCATAAATATTAAAATTATTTAGCGCATCAAAAAAATTAAAAAGCAGAAGCGCGTTAACACTTATTTTACATAATAATTAACCGGTATTAAAGGCAATAAACAAATAAAAGTAACTAAATTACACTTAATTTATTCTAATTAAATTGCTTCGTTTTGATGGTTCAATATATAAAATTACACCGAATAAGAAAAGTAAATATACATAAGACTACCGTTAAAATTTTTCTTTAACTGCCCACATAGTAGGTGGATTTTTTATAAGAATAAAAAAACAAGGTTTTTGAAGCAAACCCAAATTCACCTTGCTTTTTTACTCGTTTTTGTTTTATTTAAGAATGTTTTCACAATAAAAAGTGCCGATATAGGTCGATTAACGGCACTTTTACCCCATAAAAATATGCACCTCCAAAAGTGTCTAACTTTGGGGG
>JAZSMG010000249.1:0-3704 GCA_045535775.1 Christensenellaceae bacterium
AAAAAATCCCCCGGCGCTCTCGGCTACCGGGGGATCTCTAGCGATTTGGTGGTGGAGGGTTAATTCATTAGCATAATGTCAGTGAGTTTTTCGCCCGTTAGGATCTTGTATGCATGTTTGTATGCTTCGGTCATTCCGTCGTACTCATTCCAACGGTTCGAGTAAATGGCTTTCATTTCCTCATCGGTTTCACGTTCCCACATATGATAATAACTCATCGAACGGTTATAAGTCTCTTTTGCAGCTTTCAGGATTTGCATGGCTTCGTAAGTCATTTCAGTATCCTTTCCTGTTCGGTTTCCCTTACAAGTTCATGATACATAAAACTCTTTACAACGTCAAGTATTATTTTCAAGTTAGCTTGAAAAAGTTGCAATATATGTATAGGTTGTCGATGGTGCGAAACCTATTGTGCTGGAGGTTTTGTTTCCAACAATGTAAGATACCGTTTTTGCGTTTCCTTTAAATTTTGCGCAGTTAGTTCCGGCGGTGGCGTTACTTGACGATGATGTGAATGTGTTTGCAACTTTATTTAGAGATTGTGAGTATGTAGTGCTATCGGATGTACTGCCTTTGTAAGCGATCATTGAGAAACCGCTGTTTTCTGCACCACTGGTCGCGTATGTCGGTGTTATGTTCGCTTGTGATTTTGTCATGTTGTAAATGCCGACATCATATCTGTTGGTGCTGTTATACCATGTTGTATTACCACCTGATGCGTTGTTATAAGCACCGTTTTTAACGAATATTGTCAGGGCTATCGGGTAGCCGCTGCCGGTATATGGAATAGTGAAACTTCCTGTTGTGTTTCTCGTCGATCCGGTTGTGAATTCACCTTGCACGGTTGATGGGCTGAATGTGCCGGTTATCTTTGAACCGTTAACATAGGCGGTCTTGTTCTTCAAAATATCGCTTGCCGTTGCATCGGCATCCGATGTATCGTCAAATTGAGCCATTCCACCGCCTGTTTTTGGCAATTTGCAAGCGGGAACGCCTGTATAATCAGCGCCCATTAACGTGATATTTTGTGACATTTTATTTCCTAACTAATGGAAAGAATGCCGTCTTGATCTTGGGTAATTAACGGTAAGGCAAGTGAACCGGCTTGCCCGAGTAGCGTAACGCCTTGTTTGATATTACCGGCGATGATCTTAGCTTGTTCGGTTGCATCAATGGAAACGCTACCGCCGGAAGTATATCCAGCGGGAATGTTCACGGTTTGCGCTTTCGTCGTAATAGTTCCACCGGTAGCACCGTTATTTGTCATGGTTCCCGTATCTTCGCCAGACGTGCCAACGAATTTCTTACCAGAAAGAACATTAGATGCCGCTGCATCTGTTTGTGAAGCATCGAAGAACTTTGCAGTTCCTCCACCTTGCTTGGGAATATCAACCTCGGGAACGTTGGAGTACGTGACACCGTTGATTACAACAGAAGGATGAGCCATTTTAATTCCTTTCGTTAAGACACTTTCAATATAGAACCATTCCATGTGATTAAACCATAATTAGATGGAATGGGTTTTACCGTTATGTTATCGGTAAGCAATAGGTTTTCAGTATTCAAAACCTGTTTGTATTTGCTAGGTGTGATTTCGTATGCTCCGGTGTAAGTTTCAGGTTGCACGCTACTAATGAACACGCTTGCATGTAACGTTTCGCGTGCTTTAAGTGATGCTGAAAATTTAGCATTACCGGTTATTGTCGCGTGTAGTGTTTTCATTCGGTGATTTCTTCCAAAACGATGAAATCACTTACAGGGGTGACAGTGTAAACATTTCCATTTTCAGTAGTTAACTGAATGTCATATTTGTACTTGCCGAATTTAAGAGATTTCGTGTGTATTGGCAGAAATTGAAAAACCCCATGTGAATCGGATTTAATGGAGAATATAACGCTTAGATCCAATGGGCTTTTTTTGACGCTGAAAACAAGTTTATCATCAGGTTTCAAATTGTATTTATGACCGTCTGAATCTGTTAACTCAACTTGCAACGTAGCATTGTCTCCACGTGTCAAGCTGATCTTATCACCTTGCACGTAAAACATCATTCACCGTCTTTCATAGTGCTATCTTTTTCGATGTTTTCCGCAACTTCATTAACTATTCCCGTTGCTTCTTTCATCACTGCATCGAATATGCTATCGACGATTAATTGCCGTTTTTCCTCTCTATGCTGTTCGACGTACACAAACGTACATACGATAAGGCAAACGATGCCGAGTGCGCACAAAGCCCAAAACATGATTGCGAGTATAATCAAGGCCGTTTCCATTATGCATCCTTTTCCTCGTGCATTTCGTTTACCTTGTCGAAAACTTTGTCAAGCGTCTTATCAACCTTTTCAAGCGTGGTCGTTAGCTTGGTGATGGTCTTGTCGTACAAGTAGAAGAGTGCGCAACATGCAACGATGGGAAAGCCAACTGAGCCGATAGCCTGAATGATCACGTTAGCATCCATTGTAATCGTACTCCCTCATAATCTCGTGTCTTGCAATTGTTTCAATTATATCAGGATTGTAACCGGCACCAATTAGCGCTTGTTCCCTATTCCAGCCCTTAGCCCAAATGCCGGTGTTAACTTCACGTGCCGTCTTGACCAATTTTTCCAATCTACGGTACACGTCATCTTGCAAGTATCCGTAATAATCAACTGGCGGCAATTCGCCCAAGTAGATTTCCAAGCAAACATCATCAAGCGATCTGTTTTGTTTCATGTTTACGCGCCTAGTTTCTTTGCGATTCTCTCCAACGTGGCATCGATGTTAATGAGCAGGTCGTGGCAAAACCTCATGATGTTGTAATTGTTGCGGTATGACTTGCCCGTGTTTTTGCCCTTAGCGCCCCATATGGCTTTAGAATCGTCGTTGCTCATGAATTGCGCTTGCTGGATTGCGATTTCCTTTGCTAGTTTCTTTATTTGCTCGTCTGTCATGTTGTCATCTCCTGTTATCGTGGCTTTCAATTCTTGCCATTTAGAATAGTTCACATATGGCGCTGGACAATTCTTATGCGGGTCTACCGTATTACCGCTGAAATAATCAACAACGTCATAATGGCGTATTACATGGTCACCGTCTATGTCATATTCGCCCATCAGCTTTTGCACGAGCCAGGCGAGTTCCTCTATTTCAGCGCTGGTGAAGTCTTGTTTGGTGTTTATGGTTTTAATGCCGATTGAATGCGTGTTACATTGGTAATTGCCAGCGTGCCATGCCCCACGGTTATCTGGTACAGACTGGTAAATTATTCCATTGCCATCTAGGAAGTAATGCGCCGAACTATTCCAATTACCGCCACGCGAGAAATAAACGGCATTGTTATAGGCGCTTGCATCGGTTGCCGTGTAATGTATGACTATCCATTGCGGGGCATTCCAGTTATACGAAATTGAATCAGGCGCTAATATTTGCTCGATCGTCGGCATTATTCAACCTTCCGAGGTCTGCCGGGTTTCTTGTTCTCCTTATATTGTAGTACGTCTGACAAGATGAAAACAGGCTGATTGTTCACGATATGCGAGGGAATCACGCTGTCATTGACGATCTGCGAAATCCTTTGCCTAGATACATCGAGGATTTCCATAGCTTCAACCGTGGTGCAGGTTTCAACGAACCTGAACATTTCAGCTGGTATAACGTAGGTATTGGCTACTTTATCCCATTTAACGCTGATCATTTCATGCGTGAGCGGGTTTGCAAAATA
>JAZSMG010000213.1:0-10521 GCA_045535775.1 Christensenellaceae bacterium
CTTCTAAACCACCAACTTTATAGGTTGCTTCCTTAATACCTGCAGTACCGCGAAGTTCGGTAAAGTCAACCGTTTCAAGTTTTTCACCGGTAATAACTTCAACTGCAGTTCTTAACGCTGCTTCCATAACGCCACCGGTTGCGCCGAAAATAACGCCTGCACCGGTATATTCGCCTAAAGGAGCATCAAATTCACCGTTAGGTAATTGGTTAAAGATTATACCGTTACCCTTAATCATCTTAGCAAGTTCTCTGGTAGTTAAAACTGCATCAACGTCGGGAACGCCTGCCGCTGATTGATCAGGTCTGTTCTTTTCAAACTTCTTAGCTACGCAAGGCATGATGCTTACAACGTAAATATCTTCAGGATTGATACCCATCTTTTCTGCATAGTAGGTCTTTACGCAAGCACCAAACATTTGTTGGGGAGACTTACAAGTAGAAATATTGGGGATAAGCTCAGGATAGTAATATTCCATAAATCTAATCCAACCGGGTGAACAGCTGGTGATTAAGGGAAGATGCTGGCCTGCTTGAACTCTTTCAATAAATTCGTGTGATTCTTCTAAGATAGTTAAGTCAGCGGTAAAGTTAACGTCAAAAATCTTATCGAAGCCAAGTAAACGAAGAGCAGAAACCATTTGACCTTCTACGTTCGTTCCAATGGGATAACCGAATTCTTCGCCTAAAGCAGCTCTTACAGCAGGAGCAGTACCAACGATAACGGTTTTGCTAGGATCAGCGATAGCTGCGCGAACGTTATCGATTTCACTCTTTTCGTGAAGAGCGCCGGTAGGACATACGTTAATACATTGACCGCAAGCTGCGCAAGAGGTTTCTGCTAAGTCTTCATCAAACGCACAACCAACTTCAGTTGCAAAGCCACGGTTCTTAGTGCCGATTACTGCAACGTGTTGGATTGATTTACATACTGCAACGCATCTTCTGCAAAGAACGCATTTACTGTTATCACGAACTAAATAATCGGTAGATTCATCAACTTCAGAGGGAGTAACTTCGCCCTTGAAAGCAGCTGAATCACAGCCATATTCAAAAGAAAGAGCTTGTAATTCACAGTTCATATTTCTTTCGCAAGAAAGACAGTTCTTATTGTGGTTAGATAAAATCAATTCAATAGTAGTCTTTCTAGCTTGGCGAACTGCAGGAGTATCGGTAAATACTTCCATACCTTCGTTAACGGGATATACACATGCAGCAACTAGGCTTCTTGCGCCCTTAACTTCTACAACGCAAACACGGCAAGCGCCGATTTCGTTGATTTCCTTCATGTAGCAAAGAGTGGGTATTTTAATACCGATAGACTTTGCAGCTTCTAATATAGTAGTTCCCTCTTCAACGGTTACGGGAATGTTATTAATTTTAAGATTAATCATTTTTTATACCTCCGCTTACGCTTTATGTATAGCGTTGAACTTACATGCAGCCATACAAGCACCGCACTTAACGCATTTTTCGTTATTGATTGCCATTGATGCAAGCTTATGACCGGGAGCAATATAATCCGTTCTTTCAATTGCATTTGCAGGACATTGACGTGCGCAAAGTCCGCAACCGATACATTTATCTTTATCAATTTCAAATCTTACTAGCTTCTTACATACGCCCGCGGGACATACCTTATCTTTTACGTGTGCGATATATTCATCTCTGAAATAACGAAGGGTTGAAAGTACGGGGTTAGGAGCAGTTTGTCCAAGACCGCAAAGCGAATTGTTCTTGATGTATTGGCAAAGCTGTTCCATTCTTTCTATATCTTCCATGGTTGCAGTACCTTCGGTTACCTTGGTTAAAAGCTCTAATAAACGCTTGTTACCAATACGGCAAGGAGTACATTTACCGCAAGATTCGTCAACGGTAAATTCAAGGAAGAACTTAGCGATATCAACCATACAGTTGTCTTCGTCCATAACGATAAGACCGCCTGAGCCCATCATTGAACCGATTGCGATTAGGTTGTCGTAATCAATGGGAACGTCTAAGTGAGATTCAGGAATACATCCGCCTGAAGGACCGCCCGTTTGAGCTGCTTTGAACTTCTTACCGTTGGGAATACCGCCACCGATATCGAATACGATTTCACGTAAGGTAGTACCCATGGGAACTTCTACTAGACCGGTGTTAACGATCTTACCGCCAAGAGCGAATACCTTAGTACCCTTGCTCTTTTCAGTACCCATAGAGCTAAACCATTCTGCACCGTTTCTAATAATTGCAGGAATGTTAGCGTAGGTTTCTACGTTATTTAAAATAGTAGGCTTGCCGAATAAACCCTTGATTGCAGGGAAAGGAGGTCTGGGACGGGGTTCGCCACGCTTACCTTCAATAGAAGTCATAAGTGCAGTTTCTTCACCGCAAACGAATGCGCCTGCGCCAAGTCTGATTTCTAGATTGAAGCTAAAGCCTGAGCCGAAGATGTTATCACCAAGAACACCGTGAGCCCTAGCATCGTCAATAGCCTTTTGTAATCTTTGAACTGCGATAGGATATTCTGCTCTAATATAAACGAAACCTTGGTTACTACCGATAGCGTATGCAGCAATTGCCATAGCTTCGATAACAACGTGGGGATCGCCTTCTAGAACTGATCTATCCATGAACGCACCGGGGTCGCCCTCGTCTGCGTTACAGCAAACGTATTTGATATCGCCCTTTGAAGCCTTAGCAAAAGCCCACTTTCTACCGGTGGGGAAGCCTGCGCCACCACGACCGCGAAGTCCGCTTGCTAAAACTACGTCAATAACGTCTTGAGGAGTCATTTCAGTAACCACCTTAGCAAGAGCTTGGTAACCATCACGAGCGATATATTCGTCTATACATTCGGGGTTGATAACACCGCAGTTATGTAAAGCAAGACGTTTTTGCTTGTTCATAAACTTAGTATCGTCAAGCTTCATTACCGTTTCGCCCGTTTCTTCCTTATGTAATAAACGTTCTACGGGAGTTCCTCCGATAATGTGAGTATCTATAATATCCGTAACGTCGTCTACGCTGATTGAGTGGTAGAACGTTCCTTCGGGATATACTACTACGATAGGACCTTTTGCGCAAAGACCGAAGCAACCGGTCATAACAACGCGAACCTTACCTTCAAGGTGCTTTGCTTCAATTTGTGCGTTTAGTTCCTTAATTATATTCATTGATTTGCTTGAGGTACAACCCGTTCCGCCACAAACTAGAATATGATGCATGCTTGCGCCAAAAAGCTCTCCTCTTTTTTGCTTGATTGCGTTTAGTTCCGCAACTGTTTTCATATCTTTATCCTCCGATTCCTTAAATAATAGAACAACGGCTTACGCGTTGTATTTTGCAAGTATTCCTGCAACGTCTTTAGCGGTAATTTTGCCGTAAACTTCATCGTTGATGGTTAATACGGGAGCAAGACCGCAGCATCCGATACAACGGGTTGCGTCAAGTGAAAATCTCTTATCGGGAGTAACGCCGCCGTTTTCGATTCCAAGAAGCTTTGAGAATTCGTCAAAAATCTCACCAGAGCCCTTAACGTAGCATGCAGTACCTAAGCATACGGCTACTTTATATTCGCCCTTAGGTGAAAGCGCAAACTGAGCGTAGAAGGTTGCTATTCCGTAAACTTCAGAGAGTGATACGCCCATTTCTTCTGCGATTATTACTTGAACCTCTTTGGGTAAATAACCGTAAATTTCCTGAGCCTGTTGCATTGCAGGCATAAGTCCGCCCGGAACGCTTTTGAGTTTTGAAAGAACTTCCCTAAGTTGAGCTTCTTGCTCGGGAGTTCCGTCAAAAGGAATGTTAGTAACTTTTTTCATACTTATCCTCCGAATTCTTTGCTTCTGCAAAGTTTAAAAAATACGAGTTTTCCTTGAGTGATAGTGCAATCACCGACTTCTATTATAGCACATTTGGAATTAACAGTCAAAAAAACTAGCCCATTTTTACTAATTTATTTTAGAAAAATAAAAAAAATTGCAAAATTTTCCCTTTTTTTAGAAGAATTTTACAATTTATTGCCGTTTATTTAATTAAAAAGAATTTTTCTATTCAGCCAATCCTTACAGGTTACCTCTTTAAACTCACTTAACCCAATGCTAAATCTAGCGCCATCATTATGCAAAAACCAATAATAAATCCCCAAACACCACCCCTTGAATGAACGCTATCGGGGATTAACTGCTCTACTATAACGAATATCATACAACCACCTGCAAAAGCCAATATCCAAGGTTGTAAAAAACTTAGCCAAACCACCAAAAGTGCTCCTATAAGTGCGCTAACAGGCTCTACTATACCGCTTATTACGCCGTAATAAAAGCTTTTAAACTTACCCTTTCCGCTTCTATTATAAGCAAGCGCAATAGCTAATCCTTCCGGAAAATTTTGCACGCCAATTCCAAATGAAACGCTTAACGCGCTTATAACCCCTAACCCACCGGAGCCGAATGCGAACCCTACTGCTAATCCTTCTGGCAAATTATGAAGAGTCACAGCCCAGAATAGTTGACTTAATTTTCGGTTTTCGCCTTGCTTTTTTAACAGTTTTTCAGAAAAATATATAAATATCGCCCCCACAAAAAGCCCAACGCAGGCAGGCAAAAAAGCAAGCCCACCCAAGTGAGAGCTTAACTCTACCGCAGGTATTATTAAAGAGAATATACAAGCCGCCGTCATTATACCTGCAGAAATACCCAAAAATATTCCGCTATCCTTTTTGTTAGGTGTAAAAAATATCATCATTGCACCAAGAGCATTCATAAAAAAAGGAAAGGTAAAGCCTATAACTCTTAAGTATTCTTCCGTCATTTTTCTTAAGTATCCCCTTAAAACATTATATGTTAAACGGGATACTATTGTTTAAATAAAGGCGTTTATAAAATATTTTTAAGCAAAAAAGTAGGGCTATAGCGCGATTAACTCACTATAACCCCATTTTGTATTTAATTTTTCTTATTTACCAAAATCCAATATGCTTTGCGGTAATTCAATGATAAAGAATAAATTTATTGGCTCGGTTATGCTTGCATCTTCATAATATTCGTATCTCGTGTAAATAAGGTGCTCCCCTTCAACCTCGGACCAACAACTAACGAGTCTCGCATTTTGACCGGCTTTAAGATAAACGCATTCAATTAGCAACATATTATTTTCAAAATATTCCGGTTCATATTTTAAAACCGCAGTGAGCATGTCACTTTTTCTTTCGCCGTATTGAGATAAATATTCAGTGACCAAGCCAGCCATGTTATTTGTGGAATCTTGATTGCTTGAGGAATCGCTATCATTATAATATTGCGTCATGGGATAGCTGAATTTTTTTGACTTGTAGCGACCGCTACCGTGCTCTTTATAGGGCTCAGATACTATTTGAACGTTTAGATCGTCGGCGTCGTTGTAACTGCCGTTATAATAATATTCGCCGTCATCAATTTCCATACGAAAATTTGATTTTTTGTTCTTTATCGTGCTCTCTTCAAAAAGATATTCAAGGATTATAACATACCCCCTTGGAGTGGATAGACGTCCTTCTACGTAAGTACTAACGTCGTAGTCAAAGTCATAGTAAAAAAATTTATATTCAATTTCATTTTCCTTTTCAGTTCTAAAATTTTCCAATCCTTCTTCGCATTCAACAAGTGACTCGTAACCTGAAAACATTGAAGGATATCTTTCCCCACAAAAGCCAACGTATCTAAAATGCTCTTGCAAAAATTCGTGAACGTATTGTGCGTATTCTTCAAAAGCATCAAGCTCAATATAACCCCATATCAAGGAAGTTGCAAAAAATATAGAATCAACGTATTCATAATCGGGGGCTTGAAGATCTTCTATCCCCTTCCTCCTTAAATGGGATCGTTTAAAGAAGTCAGTTTTATAATCTATAATACAAGCGCATCCCGTTGCTATCGCGCAAGAAATTGCAAGTATTAAAGCAAGTATAATTTTTAACGCTTTTTTCACGACTACTCTCCTTAACAAATTATATAGATATATTATCATAATTATATACGGTTGTCAATAGTATATTAAAAATTTTAAGTTAAAAGAATGTAAAAGCCACCCAAAAATATGCAAAAAGTAGGGCTATAGCGCGATTAACCACTATAACCCTTTGTTTATCATTTTGTTAATCATCTGTTATTTGTAGCTTTCGTACAGGTTATCATGAAATTGTATAATAGCATATAAGTTCATTCTTTCCGTTATGGTTGGATCGTCGTAAAACTCAAATTTAACGTAAATAGGTCTTTCATCCTCTATCCAGCAAGCGCTAACTTTAGCATTCTTGCCGACCGGTAAATAACAGCATTGTATACTTAAAAAATTATCTGTAAAATATTCCGGCTCATATTGCAACACTCTTGATAGTAAAGCGCTTTTTCTTGCGCCAAAGTTATACGTATAGGTGTTTATAAAATCCTTTACAGTAGCTTGATTGGAAGTGCTTTCATAATAATCTAGTATATAGTTAAAGTTGTGATCGTAAAAATTTTCTTGTTCTTTTTTATAAGGCTCTAAAACGTATTCCACGTTTAAGGTTGTGGGATCAAGAAAACTATCATTATAATAAAACTGTCCACCGAAAAAGCTGTTGTTTGGGAACGAAAAGGCAAAATTAAGGTTATCTTGCGGACTAAAAAGATAAACTAGCTTTACAAAATTATAGGTAAAACCGGGAACGCCGTCACTCCTTTTTAAATCCTTATCCGTAAAATATAAAAATTCGTATATTACGCTAATCTCATCTTCCGTTCTGCAGTTTGCAATATTATTAAGCGCGTTAACGAACTTTCCGTTGTAGGTAAACAATTGAAAAGAAGTTCCAGCGTTAAATCCAACGTATTCGTAACGTTCCGTTAAGAAGTTAAAAAGATACTCTGCGTATTCTTCAAAAGTAGAATACTCAATCATGCCGTAAATTGCAGGCGTCGCAGTGGTGTAATTAACGTAATCGTAATCCGGTCTTTCAAGTCCTTCTAATCCTTCACGCCTTAGCTTTGAGTTAGTAAAAAAACCTTCCTTTTCAGAAACGGGAAAGCAGCTACATCCCGTTACCAAAATAGAGGAAAATGCAAGTATTAAAGCAAGTATAATTTTTAACGCTTTTTTCACAACTACTCTCCTTAACAAATTATATAAATATATTATCATAATTATATACAGTTGTCAATAGTATATTAAAAATTTTAAGTTAAAAGAGTGTAAAAGCCACCCAAGAACAAGCAAAAAGTAGGGCTATAGCGCGATTAACTCATACTATAGCCCTGCAAAACAGTTCTTAAATTGTTTATAAATAACTTTTAGGAAATTCAACAAGCGCATATAAATTCATTGGCTCGGTTATGCTTGCATCATCATAATATTCAAATTTAACACATAAAGCGCGACCATCATCTATTTCCGTGTTATTACTTATTGAGTCATCAATCCAGCATAAAATAACTCTTGCATTTTTGCCCGCCGTGATGGGAGTATACGCAACATATAAAAGGTTTTCGTTATAAAATTCAGGCTCATAACGCAAAACGGCACTTACTGCACTACTCTTTCTTGTACCAAACTTTTCACGGTGCTCATCAATAAATTCCTTCACGCAATTACCTACTTCTATATTATTTTCGGAGCTTTGATAATATTGATTAATGGCAAAAGCGAATTTTGGTTCATCACTATAATTAGTTATTTGTGGATTATAGGACTCAAGCACGTATTGAATTGGAAGGTTATCTACTTTAAAATACTCGTCATTATAATAATAATTCATTGTTGCACCAATTTTTCGCAAGCCCATTTTGAAATTAGATTGAGTCCAATGCCTTTCCTTTAAATAATAAACAAGGGTAACGTGAAGATTGGTGTAATTAAATCTTCCAATTTCATCATTTGAATAAAATAGAAAAGTATACGTTATAGTATTCTCATTTACATCTTTAAAAAGAGATAATTGGTTTGAACAATGAATAAATGAAGCTGAACCACCAAACATTTCCTCATACACCGTACCGCAAAAACCTAGGTAAGTATAACGCTCTTTTAAAAAGCCGTAAACGTATTCTGCATATTCTTCAAAAGCAGTATATTCTATTTTTCCATATATCTCTTGCATTATAACGTCTTTGCTTAAATACGTATAATCTGGGGGCTGAATACCTTTTATCCCATTAGAACGCAAAACTGCATCTGTAAAAAAGCCTTTCTTTTCAGAAACGGGAAAGCAGCTACATCCAGTTACTAAAACGAAAGAAACTGCAAGTATTAAAGCAAGTATGATTTTTAACGCTCTTTTCACAACTACTCTCCTTAACAAATTATATAAATATATTATCACAATTATATACAGTTGTCAATAGTATATTAAAAATTTTAAGTTAAAAGAGTGTAAAACCACCCAAAAATAAGCAAAAAGTAGGGCTATAGCGCGATTAACTCATACTATAGCCCCATTATAAATTTATTTTTATAAAGCAAAACAAAGGCAAATTACACAACGTTTGCAGTTGCCAAGGTGGGCCAATCGGTAATAACTATAAAGCCCTTATTTTCCTTAAAGTTGTACTCGTCTAAAATTTCTTGCTCTAATTCATCAATTATATCTATTTTACCGCTAACGTATTCTTGCAATTTTTGATTACAGGAAAGCAAGCGTTGAATTAAACCGCCCAAGCGTATTTGTTGAATTTCTAAGCCCGTGCCCTTGTTTTCTCTATACCAAAGAGCTTCTAAGCAAGCAAGGAATTTTCTTAATGATTTAACAGTTTTTAAATAGTCCTTTGCAACCAAGCTTAAGCCTTCTTTATCCTTAGCCTTATACGCCTTTCTGGTTCTTACGCCAAGATCGTACTTGGTTTGCAAAACGTTGCATAAATGATACTGAAGCTCAAAAAGATAGCCAAAGCTTTTGCTTCTTTTCATAGCCTTTAAAAGCTTACCCTTTTGCTTTTTATAATACTCCGCTTCCCCACCGTAAACGTTGCAATCAAATATTCCCATGAATGGATCGTTATATAGCATATACTTAGAAGGATTACAGTTAGTAGCAATATTTCCATTGACCTGATTGGGTATTTCTAACAGCGCAAAATCTTCAAAATACTCGCCTATAAGTCGATTAAAGCCATCTTTAATAGATTGCATATCCTCGTTACCCTTATAGATTTGTATTGCGTGATAAAGCATAGAAAGGGCGCTAAAGCAAGAGCATTCTCTGCCAAAATCCCCCCACAAAGTCATAATAATATTTTGTACGCCACGTTCTTTGCAAACCCTTAATGCAGAGGTAGTAGTTTTAAAGGACCACTCTATATTAGGCGCAAATCCGGACCAAACCCAAGAACCGCCTGCAAACCACATACCCTCTTTAGCGATAGAGTGTGCGTCTATCATATCACGATAGGTTTGCTCTTCTGTGTGATAGTAATCCCAATAAATAAGATTTACGTTTGAAGGAATTTTTTTAGCTACCTCTTCCGGAATGGGGTTTTTACCGTAATAATCGCCATCGTTAGCAATACGCAAGAACATATCTGACCACATTATGGTTTTTAAGCCGTATTTTTCGGCTATTTTGCTAACGCGGTTTAAATGCTCCGTCATTAAATCAAACTTAGAGCGAATGCCGTGAATATCTGCATACCTTCCCCTGCCCAGCATATGAGCTTCATCCATACCGATATGAACTAAATCGGTGGAAAAGGTGTTTTTTATGGTTGCAAACATATTATCTATAAGCTCATAAGTGCGCTCGTCGTTTAAAAGCAAAATATCGTTAGCGTCACGAATAGGCTGATATTCCTTCCAACGGAAAATCGCGTTAAGATGGGCAAGCGTTTGAATACAGGGAATAAGCTCTAACCCCACCTTTTTTGCATAGCAATCCAGCTCGCGAAGTTCTTTAGTGGAATACCTACCGCGCAAATAGCCAAAATAAGGCTCGTTTTGCACTTCCCAAGTATCTTCCGTGTAAAGCATAATGGAATTATAACCCATTTTAGCAAGTAAATCCATGTAAGTTTTAACAGTTTGCACCTTCATAACGCCGTTGCGTGAGCAGTCTATCATAGCGCAAAAGCGACCGTTTAAAGCATTTTTCATAAAAGTCCTCTTAAAAAAGTTATTAACGCAAAATTAGTAGCTTTTACCACCAATTTGACCTTTGCTATAACATTAATTATAAAGCAAAAAATTAATTTGTCAATTACTTTTTTTAAAAATATTTATTTTTATAAAAAAGAGCATACACGAAAGGTAATTCCCCTATGCGCATGCTCTTTACGTTATTTTAAACCCTTGCTAGAACGTTCTTATTTGCTCCGTTTATTTTAAAAGTTGTATTCATATATTCTAAGTTTATCCGAATAAACGCGATTATCGCGCTTCTTTATGCCTTTTAACTCTCCGTTAAAAACTCAAACTATATACTTTTAATTTCTAATTAAGGTTTATCTTTTTTTGAATATTGCAATTAAATCTGCAAAGGATTTCTTTTTTACAACAAACCAAACAACGGCAAATCCACCAATACCGGCTACTG
>JAZSMG010000031.1:0-2448 GCA_045535775.1 Christensenellaceae bacterium
AAGTACGGCTTTGCAGGGCGAATACCTAAATTCATACCGTTTAAAACAAGTTCTGCATTTTGCCCAACCTCGCCTAAATCCATAAAAATTCTATCTGATAAATCGCTTAACTCAAATTCAAAAGTATAGCGCATTTTACCAGAAAATTCAGGCTTAAAATTAGCAGAGTTAACGTTAAAGAATTTATCAAAAGAGCCCGCTTGTTCAAACGCTTCAAGGTTTTCACAGCTTGCAAGCTCTAGCGTATAACTGGGCACGAATGAGCAAACTTCCTTTAAGCAAAGCTTTTTAAAGCCTTCGTTAGAGCCAAAAATAATAATTTCACTGGTTAGGGGCTCAAGATTTAACTGCAATTCCCCGTTACTGCAAGATTCACCGCTATAAATGCCGTTTAATAAATCTATACGCACAAATTCACCGCTAACCGGCAACTTTACAGTTTGATTTATTGCGTTTTGATAGTCTTCGTTAACGAACATAAAAATATGATTATTTTCACGAACGGTATGATAAAATCTTAACGAAGGATGCTCTTTTTCAAGCGAAATATCAAACCAACCCTTTTGCCTAATTTTTAAAGCAAGCTCTTCCAGCTTTACCGCCTCGCCGTTAAAATTACAGTTTTCCGGGATTTCATTTATAAACCAAACGGGAAGTCCGCAAGTCTGTAATCTGTTTAACTCATCTAATAAAACCTTTGGCATATGGTCTGCATAAGGCGCTACTAAAAGGTCAAAACTTTCACCGCAAGAAGAGCAAAGCTTGCCATCTTTAACGGTTAGTTCCTTTAAAATATCTAAACAAACTATATCAAAATCTATTTGATTATCGCTAAGAGCGGTTGCTATGGGTTGCATCATCATAGCGTTATCAAATCGGCTAGCCCATTCCCCTTCCATATCGTAAAGCAAAGCAACGTTTGCCTTGTGCGTTCCGCCAAACAGTAAGTGCGACGCCTTGTTTACATAAGTCATTAAAGCAGAAAAGCCTTCAAAGGAAGGATCTTGCCCTTCTGCGCCAAAGTGTGGCGGGCAGTCACCATCAGGGAATTTTGAGCTAAAGGCGTGCGGAACGAAATGGTTTATTCCGCGAACGAGTAAATGATCTAACAAATATTTCATAAATGGCGTACTTTCGCCATAGCCGTACGCGCCAAAAACCTCACACATTGCCCTGTTTTGCATATGTGGGGTTAGATGCGCAATAGAGGAAGCTAATTTTGCCAATACGTAATGGTAAAAAGTTCCGTCCCCAGTACCGGTTGCGCAAGTCACGGTGTGAATATATCGCTCCATGCCCGGCATTACTTGGTGTAAAACTATATCTATTCCGCTTATATCTTGCGCGCGAATAGCGCGGAAATAATGCCCTGCGCCGTCACGCAAATGGCAGTTCATATCTTCTATAATATGCCCCGTATAAATTACGCCGTGATCCTTACACCATTTTGCAAGCTGACCGGTAAAGCATTCGGAATACAATGCGGTTATAGCGTCCATATAGGCGTAACGAAGCTCGGCTTGATCGTTACCGTTGTTATCGTCTTCATACCATAAAAGGTTAAAATGCTCTATTGGATTATAACCTAGGCTTTTTTGCATGCGCTCAAGCACTTCCTCATTATAGGGTAAAGAAAGTGAGTGCTTGCCTATTTTTGCCTGATAAAAGCCAAAGTCAAAGCGTTCAGGGCCAACAACCTGGTTACCAAAACAGGGCTCGTCAGAGAAAAAGCCCATAAAGGTAGTGCCAAAATATTCCTTATAGCGCTTGTAATGACTTTCGTAAACGGTATCTATAAGCAGTTTAACGGATTCGCGGTTGATCATATCTATATAATCCTTTCTTCCGCCACGGCGTGACTTAAAATAAAAGAACACACGCCAAACACCGCTTGGAACGTTCCAATGCAAAAATCCGTTTTTAATATTATTCGTTAGATTCACACCGTTATAGTTGCAAGTTTCTTTAAAATCTGCATTGCGTTTATACGCAAATGCCCCTATAAGTCGATTATCAGGGGTTTCATCATCACAAAGCAAAGAAATTTCCGTTGCCGGGCCAACAACGTCAACGTGGCGTTCTAATAGCACCCACTGGCGAAGCTCGGGGTTTTTTGCAACCGCACCGCCGGCGTGCCCTGTGGGGAATTTATCGTCATCAAGAAGCCAAACCTGCATATTGCGCTTTTTTGCTTCTGCTAAAATAATATCCATATCGCGCCACCAACCCTCACCGCAAAATTCGGGATGCGGGCGCGACTCAACGCAAAAAGCACGGCAACCGCTATCATAAATACGCTGAATTTGTTCGGGAATTAAATGAGTATGATCCCCGCGTTGCCAGTAAAAAGGATAAAGATAATTGCCGTAATTATTATTTAAAACCTCTTGTAACCGCTTATCCATAAAGCACCTTTTTCGTTATATTTTTTTCTTTTTATTGCTTTTT
>JAZSMG010000224.1:0-31132 GCA_045535775.1 Christensenellaceae bacterium
AGGTTAAGAAGAAATATATGGGTAATCTTCAAAGATCACTTTCTCAATACGTAAACGACCTTGTAGGTGAGTATCAAAACTACGATAAAAGGCGTGCATTCGTAACACACAGCCCCTTAAGCAGAAGGGATGAGGTAGAAGAGGTTATTGCAAAGGTTAAAGAACTTTTTGACTTTGAAGAAGTTATAGAAACTCAAGCAGGAGCAACTGTTTCTACACACTGCGGTATGAATACCATCGGGGTATTATTTATTACAGAATAGCGGGCTATAGGTCGGTTAACGCGAATTTTGATTATGATTAACGTTTATAAAACAGAAGATTATAATAAGGCAAACGCATCTAAAAAAGCAATACTAAGGGGGTTCTTTATTTCCCTTGCAATCGTTTTAGCCGTTTGCATAGGCATATTTGTATATTACGTTTTTCAAGAATATAACACGCCACTAAAAACGCCCTTACTTGTTGCTAATATCGTAATTTCTTCCGTTTATGCAATAGTGATGTTTTTTATATTTGCAATTAAGTATAAGCGCGTTGCAAGTTACGTAAAAATGCTTATAGATATGCAAATAGGTATTAAAGCGGAAGGTGTTAACGCCTACGTTAGAACAGATAGCTCAATTGTTAAAAAGGACGGCGTAGATTTTATAAGTATAGTCGTTTTAGAGTGGTCTGAAAAGAAGCAGGAATATTTTGAAAGGCGAATACTTTTAGACGTGGAAAAGCCCGTTCCCGATTTCAAGCCCGGGGACGTTATTAGGCACGTAACCCACGCAAATATTTTGATTGCATACGAGCTTGCATCAGATACTATTTTTGAATATTTTTAAGCAAATTTTCTTTTAAAAGAAGGTTTGCAGTCTATTATAAACAAACTAAAAAACAAATTTCAAGGAGAATAAACTATGAAACCACGTAATGAAGTTCCCGCTAATTTAAAATGGCGCACAGAAGATATTTTTGCCACCCAGCAAGCTTGGGAAGATATGTATTTAGACGTATCAAAGCGTCTTGATTTTTCACGTTTTGAAGGTAAATTAAACACTGTAGAAAACGTAAAAGCTTGCTTTGATGCTCTATACGACGTAATGGGCGATTTTGAGCTTCTTTCCGTTTATGCACATATGCTTCACGATGAAGACACTAGAAAATCAGAAAACAACGCTTTACAGGCAAGGGTTTCCGCTTTAGGCGTTCGCTTCTCATCAAGCATTGCGTTTATGACTCCCGAGCTTACCGCTTTAGATGAAGAAACCTTAAAGAAATTCCAAGCGGATCCCGCTTTAGCGGATTACGATTACGAGTTAGAGGGTATCATTAAAGAAAAGCCCCACGTATTAGGCAAGGAAGCGGAAGCTGTTTTAGCTATGGGCGGTCAAGTATTCGGTTCATTCTCTAACATCTTTGGAATGATTAACAATGCAGACCTACCTTTCCCTGAAATCACTGTTCGCGGTAAGAAGGTAAAAGTATCACACGGTATGTACGGTGTTTTAATGCAAGATCCCGATAGAAACGTTCGCAAAAAGACCTTTAAAGCCTTCTATAGCGCGTTTATCGGCCTAATCAACACTATTTCACAAACATATATTTCACACGTAAATAAGGACATTTACTTTGCAAGAGTAAGAAAATACGAAAGCTGTTTAGCAAAGGCTTTAGAAGGTGAAGACGTTAACCCCAAGGTATACGATAACCTTATTAAGAGTGTTCACCGCGGACTAAAAACTATGCACAAATACGTTTCAGTTCGTAAAAAGGCACTTGGCGTAAGCAGACTACATATGTATGACGTTTACACCTCGTTAGTAGAGGATGCAGATTTAAAGCTTGACTATGAAGAAGCCTTTGAATTAGTTAAAAAAGGTCTTGCACCCTTAGGTGAAGATTACGGCAAACTATTACAGCGTGCTCACGACGAGGGTTGGATTGACGTTGAAGAAACGGAAGGAAAGAGAAGTGGCGCTTATTCAATTAGCGTTCACAGAGCGCCTCACCCCTACGTATTATTAAACTATCAACCCACTACCAATAATATATTTACTCTTGCTCACGAGCTTGGCCACGCAATGCACTCATACCATTCAAGCAAGGCTCAGCCCATTTCTAAGTCAGGCTACAGAATTTTCGTTGCAGAAGTAGCAAGCACCGTAAACGAAGTTTTATTACTTAAGTATTTACTTGCTAATACCGATGACGTTAAGCTTAAAAAATATCTGCTTAACTACTATATGGATATGATTAAGGGCACTTTATTCCGTCAAACCATGTTTGCAGAATTTGAAGCTATTGCCCACGCACAGGCAGAAAGCGGTCAACCCTTAACCAAGGATTCTTTAAATGAAACCTATATCGGTCTAAACAGAAAATATTTCGGCAGAAGCATGTACTCTGATCCCGAAATCGCATACGAATGGGCAAGAATTCCTCACTTCTACAGATCTTTCTACGTTTACAAATATGCAACCGGTATTACCAGTGCTATTTCTATTGCAGAAAGAATTTACAAGGAAGGCAAGCCCGCTGTTGAAGATTACTTTAAGTTCTTATCATCAGGAGGTAGCGCAAGCCCCGTTGAACTATTAAAGCTAGCCGGCGTAGACCTAACTAAGAAGGATGCATTCGATGCTGCAATGGCTTCATTTGAAGATGCTTTAAATCAATTTATCGCACTTTCTGAATAATTTTTAAGTCATTTAACTAAAAACAAAGACAGTAAATATCAAATAAAACATATTCTCGCCTCTAAAAACAGAGGCGAGAAAATCAAAATAAGAGGGTAGTATGGCAGAAAAATTCAACGCATTTCCCTATAGTTTAGAGGCGGAGCAGTCAATTCTTGGTTGCTTACTTGTAGATCAGGAAATACAATTAGAAACACTTGCTCTTTTACAGGAAGAGGATTTTTACATAGAATCTCATAAGCTTATAGTAAGGGCTATGAAGGATATCGTGCGCTTAAACAAGCCTGTAGATATCGTAACTCTATCAGATATGATGGAAAAGAACGCAACCTTAGAAAAGGCGGGGGGAATGGATTATATTACCACCGTCGTTCAAAGCATGCCTTCAAGCGCAAACTATTCGCAATACTTATCTATCGTTAAAAGAGATAGTACCTTACGCCGTCTTATTAGAAGTAGCGAAAAGATTTCCGTTGAAGCACGCAAGAGTACGGATAGTAAAAAGACCTTAGAGTTTGCAGAAAGTGAAATCTTTAGGATTTCAGAAGAGAACGAAACCTCAAGTTTAATTTCTCTTGCGGACTATTATGATCCATTACTTGCCGACCTTGAACGCCTAGAAAGAGATAAGGACTTTAAACGCGGTTTAAAAACCGGCTTTACCAGAATAGACGATTTAACAAACGGCTTCAAGAAGGGTAACTTAGTTATTCTTGCAGCCCGTCCTTCAGACGGTAAAACCACCCTTGCCCTTAATATGATGGAAAATATTGCCCTTCGCGAAAACAAGGTTTGTGCAATGTTCGCGCTGGAAATGACGCGTGAAGAGCTTGCGCAAAAGCTACTTTGCTCTATCGGTAGGGTAAGAATGGATAGTTTGCAAAAGGGCAAGCTTTCAGAAGAGGATGACGAGGGTTGGCAAAGAATGTGGGCTGCGCGTAAAAAGCTTTCAAAGGCGCAGATTTTCGTTGACGATTCACCCTCTAACACCGTTCCTACTATGATTTCTAAGTGTAGAAGGCTTAAAGCTACTAAAGGCTTAGACTTAGTAGTAGTCGACCACCTTCAGTTAATTTATCCCGATAACAGAACAAGTGAAAACCGTCAGCAGGAAGTTACTGAAATTTCAAGAGGCTTAAAGGTAATGGCTAAGGAATTAGGCGTTCCGGTGCTTGCCTTATCACAGTTATCACGTGGTAACGTTCAAAGAAAGGGTAGACCTGTGCTTTCTGACCTTCGTGAATCGGGCTCAATCGAACAAGACGCGGATATAGTAATGTTTATTCACCGCCCGGATAAGATTGCAACCCCTCAAGAGGTTGAATCGGGCGCAGTAGAAAAGAACGTTGCGGAAATTATTATAGAAAAGAACAGAAGCGGTGAACGCGGTGTCGCAAAGCTACTGTTCAAGGGCGAATACTCTAAATTCGTTAATATTAGTAATTACAGCGGGGAAGCACCCCCGGAATATAATTCACAGCAGGAAACTAAAAAATCTTCATTCGAGCCTGCCGTTAGTGAATACGAGGACGTTTCTAACTATTCAGATGCAGATATTCCACCTGAAGATAACGGAGACGATGCTTTCTAGAAATTTATGGATACGTTAGTTAAAAAAATCACTCCCGAAAGCCTTGAACTGGCAAAAAAGCTTATTGAAGAAGAGCAGTTAGTTGCCTTTCCCACTGAAACTGTTTACGGTTTGGGCGCGCTTGCTACCTCAGAAAAGGCTATTAAAAGGGTATACGAGGTAAAGGGCAGACCTTCAGATAATCCCCTTATCGTTCACGTGCATAAGGATTACGATATTTCTAGCCTTGTTGAGGTTGATGAGAACGGTTATGCTAAAAGGATAGCAAAAGCCTTTACACCCGGCCCGTTAACAATGGTATATAAAAGCAAAAAAAGGGTGGCGTCTTCACTTTCTTGCGGTCTTGAAACATTGGCTGTAAGAGTGCCTCAAAGTAAAGAAGCGCAAGAGTTCCTAACATACGTTAATCAACCTATAGCCGCACCTTCTGCAAATATTTCAAAGCATATTAGCCCTGTAACGGCTAACCACGTTTATCAAGATTTTAAGGGTGCTATACCTCTTATTTTAGACGGTGGAAAGTGCCAAGGCGGTATAGAAAGCACCGTGCTAGACGTAACCGGTGAAATCCCCGTTATTTTACGTAAGGGCTTAATCACTGCGGAAATGATTAAAGAGGTTGTTGGCGTTTGTGAGTATGCGGAAGAAACCGTTACTCAAAAGGCAAAGTCACCGGGTATGAAGTACAGTCATTATACACCCAACTGTCAAACCGCGCTTTTTGAAAGGAATGAAATCAAAATGGGTATAGATTTATACGAGCAGTTTGAAAAAGAGGGTAAAAGGGCGGTCTTTTTGGTAGATGAAAAAATGGCAACTCAATTGGGTAACAGGCGCATTCTTCATCTTGGTGCAACAGATGAGCAAATGGCTTCCAATTTATACGATTTACTTCACGAAGGGGAAGCTTACGATTGTATTATAACCTTCAAACTAGAGCTTAACAGTGAGCTTATGCTTTCTGTAAACAATAGATTTTCCAAAGCATTTTTTAAGGCGGAAAACAAAAAATGAAAAAGATAATGTTCGTTTGCACGGGGAATACCTGTCGCAGTCCAATGGCTGAATATTTACTTAAAGATATAATAAAAAAGGCGGAAATTACCGATATAAAGGTTACCTCTGCCGGACTGATGGCAAACGAAGAAGATAAAATAAGCAAAAATGCCTCTAATGCGTTAAAGCAATTTGGTATAACCGTGCGCAGGTTTAAGCCAAAGCGTACCACTGAAGAGCTTTGCAGAAGGCAAAACGCAATAATATGTATGAGTGCTTCGCACAAAAAATATTTTATTGGCTTTAACAACGTCTATACGGTAGACGAGCTTACCGGGCTTGGTGAAATACAAGACCCATTCGGTAAGGAGCAAGAGCAATATGATGAATGTGCTAAGGTACTAAAGCGTGCTTGTGAAAGTATTTTTGAACTACTTATAAATGAATAGGAGAGAAAAATGAAAATTGCAATAGCAAACGACCATGCAGGTGTAGAGTATAAAAACATCTTATCAAATCACCTTCGTTCAAAGGGTTATGAGGTTATAAACCTTGGAACGGATGAGTTAAGTTCTTGCGATTATCCCGATTATGCAAAACAGGTTGCTCTTGCCGTTCAGTCAAAAAAGGCAGATGCCGGCGTGTTAATTTGCGGAACGGGTATTGGAATGAGTATTTGCGCAAACAGATTTAAAGGTGTGCGTGCATCGGTGTGCGATAATATTTTAACTGCAAAAATGACGCGCCGTCATAACGATTCCAACGTTTTGTGCATGGGCGCAAGAATTATTGGCATAGATTTAATGCTTGCAATAGCAGATGAATATTTTTCTACCCCCTTTGATGAGGAAGAAATTGCAGACAAGCACACCAGAAGAATAAATAAGATAGAAGAAGTCTAAACTATTCGATAATCGACCTATAGAGGGGCTTTTAATACTGTAAACGGTAAAAATACACTCGTTTAACAGTGTAATATAAACCAATAAACAAATGCTAGGAGGAATAAAATGAGCACTTTACATATTTTCGATCATCCCCTAATTTGTCACAAAATTACAATGATGAGAGATAAGAATACCACCACTAAGGACTTCAGAGAATTAGCAGAAGAAATCACTTTGCTTATGGCGTATGAAGCTACTCGCAATTTACCTTTAAAGGAAGTAGAAATAGAAACACCAATTTGTAAAACCGTTTGCAAAACTGTTGCAGGTAGAAGTATTGGCGTAGTTCCCATTTTGCGTGCAGGCTTAGGAATGGTAGAAGGTATAGTTCGTTTAGTTCCCAATGCAAAGGTAGGTCATATCGGCTTATACAGAGATCCTGAAACTCACGAACCCGTTGAATATTACTGCAAACTTCCGGTAGACGCGCAGGACAGAACTATTTTGGTAGTAGATCCCATGCTTGCAACCGGCGGTAGCGCATCTGCGGCAATTCAATTTTTAAAGGATAGGGGATGTAAGGATATTAAACTTATGAACTTAATCGCGGCACCCGAAGGTGTTGCAAGAGTTCAAAAGGATCATCCGGACGTAGATATTTACGTTGCTTCCTTAGATGAAAAGTTAAACGATCACGCTTATATCGTTCCCGGTCTTGGCGATGCGGGTGATAGGCTTTTCGGCACTAAATAAGGTGTAAGTAAAATTTAAATAAATCGTTTTGCTTAATTTAGAATTTTATTTATCGATATAACTTAAGAACAAAAATATGCGTTAGAGCATAACTTATTGAGTAAAAAAATATATTTTAAGGTCAAGAAAATTAGCATACGCACTCTTAAAAAGGTGCAAATGAGGAGGATTAATGCAAAAGGTTAAAAAGGCGGTAATACCGGTTGCCGGTTATGGCACAAGGTTTTTACCCTTTACAAAAGCAATCCCCAAAGCAATGCTTCCAATAGTCAACGTACCTGCAATACAGGTTATTATAGAGGAAGCGGTAGAAAGCGGAATAGAGGAAATACTTCTTATAGTAGGTCAGCATAAAGACGTTATAGAGGCGCATTTTTCACCTGCAACGGAGCTTGAAGAGGTGCTTGAAAAGCGCCAAAGCTATGAGTTTTTAGAAAAGTGCGTTCATCCCCAAAAAATGGCAAAGATTAGTTACGTTATTCAGGAAGTGCAAAATGGAACGGGTAACGCGGTGTTGTTAGCAGAGCAGTTTGCCGGTGGCGAGCCCTTTGCCGTACTTTTCGGTGATGACGTTATGAGCAGTGAAAAGCCGGTGTTAAAACAACTTATAGAGGTATTTGAAAGGGAAAATAAAACGGTAATAGGTGTGCAGAAGGTTGGCTATGAAAACCTAGCAAAGTACGCTTCTTGCGAGTTTGACAAGCACGAAGGTAGTTTATATAACATAACTGCGCTTGTAGAAAAGCCTGATCCTGCTTTGGCTAAGTGCGATATTGCTCCCCTTGGAAGATACGTTTTAAGGGCAGATTTCTTTGAAAACTTACATAATTTAAAGCCGGGCATTCACGGTGAATATCAGCTTACGGATGCGCTTGCAATGGAAATAAACCGCGCCGGGCTTCTTGCTTACGAGTTTGAAGGAAGACGTTTTGATACCGGTGACGTATTCGGTTTCTTACAGGCAAACGTAGAGTTTTCATTAAAAAATCCTGCCTATAAAGAAAAAATGCAGGAATATTTAAAAAATTTAGTAAAGAAATTTTAAAAAACCTATTTACAAATGGGAAATTTTGTTATACAATAATAGTGCAAGGAAGTCAAGTTTATGCTTTGCGAGGTTTGTGGCCGTAATCAGGCGGAAAAAAAATTGAATAAAAGCATAAACGGAACGCTAAGAACGGTTTACGTTTGCAAGGAATGCTTTAACCGCGGTGGCGAAAGTACGCCAAAAAAGGAACGTAAGTGTAACTTTTGCGGAAGAACTCTAACTCAAATAAACGCAACGCTTATTGTTGGCTGTCCTAAATGTTACGAAACTTTCAAGAATGAGCTAAACGAAATAATAAGGCAGGTACAGCAGTGTGATTAATTATTATAACGGCACGGCGGTAACCTGTAGAGTGCGTCTTGCAAGGAATTTAAGCGGATACAATTTTGCCTCCACCTTAACGGATAGGGGGATGGCGAAAGAGATAGTTAACAGAACGTATAAGTTCGTAAGCGATTTTGGGAAGTTTAACTTGTACGAAATGAGTAAGATATCTGCCGATGAAGCAGAGCAGTTAAAGGAAAGATACGTTATTTCAGAGGCGTTAAAGAATAACCTTTTTTCCGGTGCGGTGGCAGTTGAAGGCTCAGAGCGTTTATCGGTTATGATAAACGAAGAGGATCATATTAGGGAACAGTGCATATTAAGCGGTGAGGATTTAATGACCGCATATGCAAAGCTTTACCCCTTAGATAGATGGCTTAACAATAACTTAAAGTTTTGCAAAAACCAAACTTACGGTTATATTACCGCCTGCCCAACCAATTTAGGCACTGGGCTACGAGCATCCGTAATGATGTTTTTACCCACCCTTACAGGTACCGATTTAATTAACGAATTATACCGCAAGGCAAAGAGTAAAGGCTTAACCGTTCGCGGTGTGTTTGGGGAAGGCAGTAAGGGCGAAAGCTGTTTATATCAAGTAAGCAACGAGGTAACTTTGGGTAAAACGGAAACTGCAATAATTAAAGAGGTTCAGTCTTACGTTAAGGAAATTGCAGATATAGAGCAGGTTAACGCATTAACTCACTATAACAAAAACAAATACAAGGTGGAAGATACCTGCTTTAGAGCAAAGGCAATATTAGAAGGGTGCAGAGTTTTACCCTATCAGGAATTCACCTACTTGCTTTCCGATTTAAAGCTTGGTGTTATGTTAAATATCATTAAGGTAAAAGAGGTAAATGCGTTAGACGACTTATTAGTTAAGTGCAGACCTGCAACCTTAAATGCAATGATGATAAACTGCGAAAGTGTTGTTAATCGCGTTATAGAAGGGTTTTTGGATAATAATCAGCGATTAGACGTATTCAGAGCGCAATACGTAAAAAATAGTTTAAGAAACGTGTTGGTATAATATAGATGGAAAGAAATTACACCAAAAACTTAATAAAGGTAATAGAAAATGCAACGGTATTGGCGTGCAAATATCAGTTAGACGCGGTTGCAAGCGAGCATTTACTCTTTGGTTTAATTGCCTGTGAAGGAAGTGCCGCAAGCGCCTTGCTTAGTGAATTTCGCTTTAGCAAAAATATGCTGTTGTCAGAGTTAGATAGAACTACGGTTAAAGGACCCAGAAGGGTACAACCGGTGCAAACCGCAAACACACACGCTATTTTTAACTTAGCGTTAGCAATATCCGTAAGAGCGGGAGTTGGATACGTTAGTACGGAACATTTATTACTTGCCGTTTTAGAAACACCCGACTGCAGAGCGTGTGCTCTTATAAGAAAATTCGGCGTTGATATAGGCGGATTAACAGAAAAGGTAAAATCGGTAGTATTTTTCAACCGCAAGCAAGTAAGAGTAAGCAACGTTGCTACCGTTGGTGATGAACCCAATGAGGAAGAAAAGCAGGAAAAAACCCCGTTAGACGGCTTTGGTTACGATTTAACCGCAAAGGCAAAGCGCGGTGAGTTAGATCCTGTAATCGGCAGAGAAAAGGAAATAGAAAGAATAATAAGCACGTTATCCAGAAGGCTAAAAAATAACCCCGTTTTGGTTGGTGAAGCGGGCGTTGGTAAAAGTGCGGTGGTAGAAGGGCTTGCTCAAGCAATAATAAGGAACGAGGTTCCCGATAATCTTGCGGGTAAGCGAATATTTGCCTTAAACCTATCAGGTTTACTTGCGGGCGCAAAATACCGCGGTGAGTTTGAAGATAGATTTAAAAAGGCAATAGATTATTTAAAGCAAGAAAAAAACACTATACTTTTCATTGATGAAATTCACAATTTAGTGGGTGCCGGCGCTACTAACGACGGTATGGATGCCGCCGAAATGATTAAGCCGGAGCTTGCAAGAAGTGATTTGCAGGTAATTGGTGCAACCACTACCGACGAGTATAGAAAATATATAGAAAGCGATCCTGCGTTAGAGCGCAGATTTCAACCCATACAAATCAATCCCCCCACGAAGGAACAGGCAAAGCAAATTTTGCGCGGACTTCGTTCTAAATATGAAGCGCACCACAAGGTGCATATTACGGATGAGGCGATTGATTGGGCGGTAGAGCTTTCCGAAAGGTATATAACGGATAGAAATTTGCCTGATAAAGCTATAGATATAATAGATGAGGCGGCTGCAAAAGCGCGCATAAAGATAATTGCTAACGGCAGTGAGTTAACTCAAAAGAAAGAAAGCTTAAATAAACTGCTTGTAGAGCGCGAATATCTGTTAGACCGTGGTGATAATTTACAGTTAACTATAATAGAAAATCAAATATTACGCGTTAAAAACGAAATCAAGATGCTAGAAAACAACCGTATGGATCATATTTCATATGCGCGCACCTCGATTGGCAAGGATGACGTTGCCGGCGTAATAAGTGATTGGACGGATATTCCTTTAACCAAGATAGGTCAAGAGGAAAGCGAGCGCTTAAAACGCCTTGAAGAGATATTACACACAAGGGTAATCGGTCAAGACGAGGCGATTAGCTCAGTTTCAAACGCAATAAGAAGAGCGCGTGCAAACGTAAAAGATCCAAACCGCCCCAACGGCTCGTTTATATTCGTTGGACCAACAGGTGTTGGCAAAACGGAACTTTCAAAGGCTATTGCAGAGGTTGTTTACGGTGATGAAAACGCGCTTGTAAGATTGGATATGAGCGAATATATGGAAAAGAACGACGTAAGCAAGCTGATAGGTGCCCCCCCGGGCTACGTTGGCTACGAGGAAGAAGGTCAACTTTCTGAAAAGGTTCGCAAAAAACCATATTCGCTAGTGCTGTTCGATGAGATAGAAAAGGCTCATCCGGACGTTGCAAACCTGCTTTTGCAAATATTAGACGCAGGCCGTTTAACAGATAGCAAGGGCAGAACGGTGGACTTTAAGAACACCATAATAATTATGACATCGAACATCGGTGCAGGGGAATGTGAAAAAAGAGCGCAAGCGTTGGGATTTGGTGCGCAAAGCACGCCAATTGATGAAAGTGACGCAATATTTAAAGCTCTTAAAAAGCACTTCAAGCCCGAATTGTTAAACCGAATAGACGATATAATACCTTTCCGTAAATTAACAAAAGAAGAATGCGGAAAAATCGTAGAATTATTGTTAGAAGGTTTAAAGAAGAGGCTACTTGCAATGAATATAACCCTGACCGTTGACGCGAGTGCGAAGGACGTTATACTGGAGCGCGGATATAATCCCGAATACGGCGCAAGACCGCTTAAGCGTACCATTGCGCGCGAGGTAGAGGACTTATTATCTAACGCAATAATAGACGGAAGGCTAAGAAGTGGCGATGCAATCGTTATTTTTGGCGATGAAAGAGGTATACGTTTTACGCAAATAAATTAAACGGAGGACTATTATGAGAATAGAACTAGTTGCGAAAAATTATCAGGTAAATGAAAAGATAGATGGCGTTATTGCAAAAAAGGTAGCAAAGCTAGATAAATATTTTGATGAAGATGCAAAATGCAAGATTTACCTAAAGAAAGAAAACGCAAGAACTTGTAAATTAGAAATGGAAGTTAACTACAAGAACAACGTAATTCGCGCTCAGGCTTATGCAGAGAATTTTTACGATGCAATTGACTTAGTTATTCCTAAACTAGAAAAGCAAATTTACAAATATCGCTCTAAATTTGAAAAACAGTTAAAGCAAAGCGCTTTCAAGGAAGCAATATTTAATGAAGAAGATTTACGTCCTTTAAAATTAGTTAAGACTAAAAAATTCAAATTACAGCCTATGGATTTGGCAGAGGCTATGGAAGAATTTGAAATGTTAGGTCACACCTTCTACGTGTTTTTAGATAAAGCAAGTATGCAAGTTAAGGTGCTTTATTTAAGAGATGACGGTAATCTTGGTCTTATTGATCCTGAAATTTAAAGTGCGCTAAGGCGTGGCAAAAGTGCCGTTAATCGCCTTATAGCTTGACTTTTTATATATAAAATAAAAAAACACTGTTTTTTGCGTTACTTAAATAATTTAAAGCGCAATAAAAAAGCCCTTAATGCAAATAAGGGCGCAAACAAATAAACAAAACTTATTCGCGCCGAGCAATCGGCGCGAAAAAAGCGTAATCGGTAGGCAATATGGAAATAGGAATTTCAACAGCTTCATTGTTTGGTAGATTATACAACGAGGATGCAATAACTGTATTAGATGAATTAGATTCAAGGGTTTGCGAAGTGTTTTTAGAAACCTACTGTGAATACACGGAAGATTACGCAAGGCTTTTAAAATCAAAAAAGAGCGATAATTTAAAGGTGCACTCAATTCACACCTTAAACACTCACTTTGAACCGCAGTTGTTTTCCCCTTGCGAAAGGACTAAAAAGGATGCGGTGGAAATTTTTGAAAACTGCTTAAGGGCAGGAAAAGTGCTTAACGCTAATTATTATACCTTACACGGCAAGGCGAAATTAAAAAAATCAACGGTGTTCACAGATTATAAACAAATAGGGGAGGACATGCATTATTTAACGCAAATAACGGCGCGTTACGGCATGAAGCTAACCCTTGAAAACGTTGAATGGGCATACTACGGCAAGCCCGGCTTTTTTACCAAAATAAAGGATTACGCCCCGGACTTATGCTGTTGTTTAGACGTTAAGCAAGCACGCGAATCGGGCTATGATTATACCGAGTATTTGGAAGAGATGGGCGATAGGGTAAAAACGGTGCATTTAAGCGACGTTGATGAATTTGGAAGAACCGCGTTGCCAAGCAAAAACGGCAAGTTTAACTTTGAAGAATTATTCAAGAAGTTGGCCTATAACGGCTTTAACGGCAATTGCGTGATAGAAATATACAAAGAAAACTTTACTGATATTAAGGACTTAAAATACGCTTTAGAGTATTTAAGAAATATAAAGGAAAAATTTTTTAAGGAGTAATATACAATGAGATTAAACAACGTAACGCGTGAAAGTATGCGCGTAAAGCTTGACTACAACAACATGATGAAGACTTACGTTGGCGAAGAAGGTTTCACCATGGAGGAGCTTGAACAACACAAGGATTTATGTCGCCACGCATACGAAGTTGCGCAAGGCAACAGAGGCAAGGGAATGATGGGCTGGACGGAGCTTCCCTATAATCAAGATGAAATAGTAGAAGATATATTAGAAACTGCAAAGCACGTTCGCAAGAACTGTGAAAACTTCGTTGTATTAGGTATTGGCGGAAGCGCGTTAGGTCCTATCGCGGTATTCCAAGCATTATGCCACTTACACCACAACGATTTACCCAAGTCAAAAAGAAAAGCACCCAAGTTCTACGTAGAAGATAACGTAGATCCCGAAAGAATGGTAGCCCTTTTAGAGGTAATCGACCCTGAAAAGACCATCTTCAACGTAATAACCAAGAGTGGTGCAACCAGTGAAACGATGACTCAGTATTTAATCATTATGCAAATACTAAAGAGCCGTCTTGGTGAAAAGGCTAAAGATCATATGATCGCAACCACCTCTAGCGCAAAGGGTAATCTAATTAAGATTGCAAAGGAAGAGGGATTAAAGACCTTCTATATTCCCGACGGTGTTGGCGGAAGATTCTCTCAACTATGTCCCGTTGGTTTACTACCTGCAGCAGTTCTTGGCATAGATATTAAAACTATGTTAGACGGCGCAAAGTATATGGATAAGATTTGTAAGAATAAAGACTTTAAGAAAAACCCCGCAATGATGAGCGCATTACTTCAATATCTATCAATTCAACGCGGTAAAAACATTTCCGTAATGATGCCTTATGCAGATAGCTTAAAGTACATTGCAGACTGGTACTGCCAGCTTTGGGGTGAAAGCTTAGGTAAAGCAGTAGATAAAGAGGGCAACGTTGTTTACGCAGGTCAAACCCCCGTTAAGTCTTTAGGGGTAACCGATCAACACAGCCAAGTTCAACTTTACACAGAAGGTCCCTTTGATAAGGTAGTAACCTTCTTAGCCGTAGAAAATTACAGAGCAGAAGTTCATATTTCTGATGGCTGTCCTGATATTCCTGACGTTAACTTCTTATGCGGTCACACCATGAACGAGCTAATCACCGCAGAAAGAAAGGCAACCGAATACGCGTTAACCGTAAAGGGTAGATTAAACCACACAATTTATCTTCCCATTGTAAACGCGTTCACCATTGGTCAACTTTTATTCTTATTCGAAATGGAAACTGCATACATTGGTGAAATGCTTAATATTGATACTTACAATCAACCCGGTGTAGAAGGCGGAAAGAACGCAACTTACGCACTACTTGGCAGAAAGGGTTATGAAGAAAAACGTGAAGAATTAGCAAATGCTCCTGCAAAAAAAGCTGAGCACGTTATTTAAAATTTATTACCGCAAAAGCAAAAGGGCAAGGAAAAAGTGCGTTTCCCATAGGGATTTTTAAGCAATAACAAAAGTGTAGCCCACTATACTTCGCAAAAAGCGAAATATGGTGGGCTTTTCTTATCCACAAAAATTAAAGATTTAAGTTATATTATATTTGCCACAACTTTCCCGAAAGGGAAAATAAAACTTTGCGTAGCAAAATATCACTGCTTTTAGCAATATAACTTGCCGTTAGGCAAATATAGTTGTGGCGTAGCAATAATCCCTATCGCTACGCCACTAATTCCTTGCTCTTTTGATTTGTAAAAGTGCCGTTAATCGCCTTATAGCCCATTTTATTATAAAAAACGTTAAATAATTTTCACTTTTAAGAAAAATTTTATCATTACTATTGAAATATTGTGAATTATATGATATAATTAAGAGGTAAAAGTTAAGTATTGATTTTCTGGTTTGAGGGAAGAATTATGAAAAGGTTAACAAGGTTATTTAAAATTTTATTAAGCGTTACGGTAACTATCAGTATGCTTTTAACAATATCTTGTTTGGAAAATAGTTGTAGTACAAGTGAGGATAAAAGAACGGGAGCCGGGTATGTGTGGGATGAGGTTGAAAGAGAGTATATCGTTAGCTCAAGAGGGGAAACAACGGCAGAGAATATAGTAATTGATTCAACTTTTGAAGGTTTTGCTGTTACAAAAATTAGATATTTGGGATTTTCCGGTGCTAATAAAATGCAAACTATAAGCATACCAAACAGTGTAAAGTACATTGGTGAAAGAGCTTTTGAAAACTGCAGTAGTTTGAAGTCGCTTGAAATTCCCAGCTCAGTTACTTATTTTGGAGATGGCGCATTGAATGGATGCACAAGCTTAACGCAAATTAAGGTGGGCGAAAATAATCCCAATTACAAGGATATAGATGGCAACTTATACAACAAAGAAGGAACGCTTTTAATCAAGTACGCAGTTGGTAAAACAGAAGGCGCGTTTAGTATTCCAAGCGGAGTTACGGCTATTGCAGATAGGGCGTTTGAGGGCAGTAAAAGTTTAACGGAAATAGTTATTCCTGAAAGTGTAACCTCTTTTGGCGATTATGCGTTTTTAGATTGTGAAGGCTTAGCAAAAATAAATATTCCGGAAGCATTAACTGAAATAGGAATAGAGCCCTTTAAGGGTTGTAACGGCTTGCAGTATAATTCTTATGGCGGGGCAAATTATTTAGGTAGTAAAAGTAGTGCATATTTTTATTTAGCTGATTCACGCTCAAATGAGGAAAGTGTTGTAACTGTTAGTGAAGAGTGTAAAATTATAGGAGATAAAGCATTTAACTTCAATAAAAACCTAAAGCAAATCACAATTCCGGAAAGTGTAAGATACATAGGCAATTTTGCCTTTCATACTTGCGAAAATCTAACCACGGTTAGTATTTTAGAGGGCACTGTTTCAATTGGGCACGGTGCATTTATGAACTGCAGGGGATTAATTGAAATTAGCATTCCAAGCAGTATAGAGTTTGTGGGTGATTACGCGTTTAACGGTTGTGCTAATCTTCAAACGTTAATAGAAGGCGGTGTAGAGTATTTAGGTAACCAAAATAATCCATACGTATATGCGAAAAGCGCATTTTTAAAGGATATAACCATTGTAGAAATTATTGAGGGTTGCAAGATTATAGGTTATAATGCCTTTTTATCTTGTGAAGCTATAACTAGAGTTGTAATACCTGATTCCGTAAGGCTAATAGGTAGCGAAGCATTTATGGGTTGTAGCAACCTAAGCATACTTTTATTGGGTAACGGCGTTGAGGTTATAGATAAATACGCCTTTGCAAACTGTAAAAATTTAAGTCTTTTAAATTTACCAAGTAGTTTAATTACCATAAAAGAAGGTGCTTTTTTATATTGTGCTTCTATATTGGAATTAGAAATTCCTGATAGCGTAACCCACTTAGGCGCATATGCTTTTAGTCAATGCTACGATTTAAATAGGGTGGTAATCGGTAGGGGAATAACTACTGTTAGCGAAGGTGCGTTTGGTAGTGTTACTATTAAAACGTTAGTGCTTTCTGATAGTGTAACTAATATAGAATCACAAGCTTTTTACACTTTTGGTTTAACAAGTGTTTTTTATAGAGGTGAAATAGAAGGCTGGTTAAATATTAAGGGGCTAAGTGTAATAAACTCTTCAATAAAAAAGGCAACGTTGTACTTTAATAATAAGAAGGTAACGGAAGTTGTTATTCCAAATACAGTAACTGTTATTCCCAATCACGCATTTGCTAATTATAGTATAAGCACGGTAAAAATGCCGGATAGCGTAACACGTATTGGTTACTGGGCGTTCGCCGGTTGCTCAAATCTTAAGTCGGTTACGATGTCGAAAAACGTGAACTTTATAGGGGATTATGCTTTTTTTTACTGTTCATTTGCTTCTATTCAAATTCCCTCACAGCTAACTTATTTAGGGTCGGGAACCTTTTCCAATTGCAAGAATTTAACTTCAATTGTAATACCTAATTCAGTTACGCGTATTGGTAGTTTCGTTTTTCAAAATTGTAAAAGCCTAACTTCTATAGTAATACCCAAAAGTGTGAATTCTATTGGTTCGTACGTATTTGAAAATTGTGAAAAATTAACCAGCATAAAGTATTGTGGAAGTAGATTAAATTGGAAGGCAATAAAAAAGGCTGAGCGTTGGAATGATGGTTTAAACATGGAAACGTGTGTTATAACTTATAAGTATAATGCTTAACTGCGTGTAAAAAAACAGAATACGTTATTTAAAATTTATTACAAAAGTAAATAAGAGCAGGAAGATTTTCTTGCTCTTTTATTTTATGAAAGTGCCGTTAATCGCTTTATAGCCACACTTTGTGTAAAAAATCGTTAAAAAATAAAAGAAGATAATAAGCAAAAATAAATAAAATGCTAAATATTTAAAATATTCACAATTTTAAACTTGGAATTTATTGTAATTTAAGTTTTTTTTCAACAAAACTGTGAATAAATTGTTAACAGTGTTAAAAAAATTCAAATTTTAATTTTTTGTGAATTAAAATGTTTACAAAAAATTTTTAGCGCAGTATAATAGTATTATTATAGTGACGCGCCCGCGCGCTACGCGCATATGCGTAGTGTTTAATTTTGGGCATAACGTTGCTAATTATTTAATAAAGTATACTTTTTTAAAGGGCGCAAAAAAAGCAAAAAAAAAGTGCAAAACAGTCAGTTTTGCACGTAAAAAGTTTTTTTATAATGAAATTAGTTATCCTTGTAAAAAGTATACTATATCAAACCAAGTGCGAACCCCAAAAAACGGTTGGCGTTATTAAAAAAAATCAGCAAAACGGTCAATCCTGCCAAACGGCAGTTAACAAAAATTTACAATGATTAAGGAGAGACAAAATGGAAAACATGTTACAAGCAGTAGTAGTTGTGTTCATGCTATTCTTATGTGCGTTATGCTTGTTTGCCGTAATAGTAATCGTTCGCGATATTATTTACGAAAACGCAAAAACTCGCAGAGAGCGTGAAAAGCAAGAAAATCCCACAACGCCTGCAGAACCAATACAGGTAGTAGTACAACCTGCGCCCACGGTAATTATGCCTGCGCCGGTAGCACCAGCCCCTGTAGAACCTACACCGGTAGAGGAAACTGCCCCCGTTGCTGTAGCAGAGCCTGTTGAAGAGGTAGAAGAAGAGGTAGCAGTAACCCAAGTAGAAGCAGAAGAAATTGATCCTGATGCAGTAACTTTTTCTCGCGTGAGCCTTACTATGGAAGAAAAGTATGCCGCTTTATCAAAAGAGCATAAGAGATTCTTTGATGATATCGTTCGCCACGCGTTAGCAAAAGAGGGCGTAAAGGAATCTAAGCGTACCGGCTTTTACGATTATAAGATTGGCGCATACCGTGTTATAAGAATGACCATTAAGCGCAGTGAAATCGTATGTGAGTTCAACTTTATAGATAAGGACTTTGCCGAATACGCAAGCGGAACGGACGTAAAGATGAAACGTTCAGCAACCTCTGTAAGGGTATTAGAAGTTTCTGCTGTAGGCGTAGCAAAGGATGGTATAGACCTAGTATGCAACCAAATTGCAGAAGACAAAGAGCGCAAGAAAGAATTAGCAAGAGAAAAGCGTAGGGAAAAACGCAGACAGGCTAAGGAAGACGGTTCTGCTGAATAATTTACGTAAAATATAAAACGGAAGGTAAAATAAATGGAAAATAACAACAAGGCAGAAAACCAAAACGGTGCAAACGTAACAAAAACCGCGAAGGTCTTAAATATCGTAGCCATTGTTCTAAGCGTTATTCTATTGCCTATACTGGTTTTTAATTGCATACTTCTTGTAAAAGGAATGGTTAACGAGGAAGAAGTTCCCTCTATAGGTAAGTACACGCCGTTAATCGTAGAGTCCGACTCTATGGAAGACACTATTATGACCGGCGACTTGATATTTATTAAAAAGGTAGAGGTAACGGAATTAGAAGTCGGGGACGTTATAACCTTTTATAATCCGTTAGGGGACGGCACAAGCCTAGTAACCCACCGTATTATAGAGGTTGTTGGCGAAGGTGAAAATCTTGCATTTTTAACCCAAGGTGATAATAACGATATAGACGATAAAGATCCCATTCATTCAAGCAAGGTTATTGGCGTATGGACGGAAAAACGGATCCCCCTACTTGGCTCAATTATGATGTTTATGCAAAAGCCCTTAGGCTTAATAGTTTGCATATTCATTCCGGTAGCATGCTTCGTTGGTTGTGAAGTTGCTTTAAGATACAAAAAGGATAAGGCAAGTAAGCAAGACGTAGATGCACTCCGCGCTGAATTAGAGGCGTTAAAGAAAGAAAAGGAAGCTAACGATAACAAGTAGCCTCGTGTGATCTATAGGCGCTTTAGCGTGACTGAAAAACATCATTTGTTTAGCAATATCATTACGATAGTTCTTAGACTCTATCATTTCCGCAAGCGGAAATTCCAGAGTGACAAAAACGTTACACCGTCATTCTGGAGCGTAAGCGATAGAATCTCAATCAAACAGTTATTCTAAAGCGTAAGCGATAGAATCTCAATCAAACAGTTGTTCTAAAGCGTACGCGATAGAATCTCACAACCCAACAGATTGTAATTCTAAAAGAGTACAACCTCTAATAGAATTCAATATAAACGCTTCAACACGTTTTAATTATGCATTCTTCCCTCGGAGAGCCACGTCACGGGGTGTTGGATACATATAACGCGAAAGCGTATAAAAAAGAAGGTTAACACCTTCCTAGCGTTCCTCCCCGCATAATGGGAAGAAAAAAATTTTAAAAGCCAAAACGGCAAAACTTTAGCGGCTTAAAAAACAAAATTAAGCCAAAAAATTAAAAGGAGAAAAAAACAATGAAAAAGAACAGATTTATCAAAATCGCAGCAGTTGTATTCACTCTTTGCCTTATCACCACTTGCGGTATAAGCTCAACCTTAGCAAAATACACCACCGGCGGAAACGCTCAAGATAGCGCGAGAGTTGCTAAATGGGGTGTTGAACTAACCATGGAAGGCGATCCTATTTTCCGCAGCGTATACAATAACGTTGAAGCAGACAACTATGCTACTTTAGGTGTTGCTGCTGATAAAGTAGTTGCTCCTGGCACAAGTAGTGAAGAAGTAGCTTCTTCTGCAAGATTTGCAATCAGCGGTAAGCCCGAAGTTGCAGTTGAAATCAAGATTGATTTCAATTTCGTTAACGACATTTACTTAAAAGCTGCTACCGGTTTAAGAGACCACACCAAGGCTGCAGTTGAAAACAACGGCATACCTTCTTACGAAACCTTTGATTTAGCTGATGATTACTATCCTGTAGTATTTACTTTAAAGCAAGTTCGTGGTTTATCTGGTTCAACCCAAGTTGATATGGACGTAACTTTAGCAACAGGTAATCTTGATGATATCAAAACCTTCTTAGATAGTATTGCTATAAAACAATATGCTCCTAATACCGATCTATATTCAGTTTACGAACTTTCTTGGGCATGGGCTTATGAAGTTAATGATGAAGCTGATACTTATCTTGGTCAATTAGCTGCAGGCTTTAACCCCGATTCTAAGGTTGCTGGCACTGACTATAATCTAAATGTTGATTACAGCTTAGAAATCACTGTAACTCAAATTGACTAATAATTAGTAATAACAAAAATAAGTATTACGGTATAAGCCAACGCGAAATGAAATAAAAATGCGTTGGCTAAGCCGAAAATTTGAAGCTTACTTAGTCGTGGCAGAGCAAGCTAAAAAAACGAGGAGGTAGGGCATAATGGCAACCGAAGAGCGTAAAACCAATCCCGCAACGCGAAAGCAGTGGATTTGGATAATGCTTATGGTGAACATAGTGTTCATATTAGTGCTGATGACGCTTGGCATTTTCGCCCTGCGCATCGGAAATACTTTACCGGAAAATACGGATATACTTTTCATAGTAGCCAAAAATCCCAACGCCGAAGTAGAAGATGAAGGCGGAATAAAATGGGAAAAGCACACAAAGGTAGATATTTTTAAAACCTCTTACAAAAACGGGCAAGGCGAAGTTACCGTTAAATCTAACAACGGCGATAAGGTCTTTGCTCCGGGCACGGAAACCTCTTATAGGTTCACCGCACAAAACACAGGTAATATGGCGGTTGATTACACCATAGATTTTGATTTTACTTTAACCGTTGGTGGAGAGTCAATGGATTTAAAGGGCTTCCCTGTGGCAGTTCGCCTTAAAAAGACTAGTAACGGCGAATATTTAATTGGTGATAAAAAGACCTTTGTTGCGGTAGAAAAGGCTATAATACCCACTCATGCAGACCTATTAGGTGCATATTCATATGAAACTTATGAACTAGAAATATCTTGGGCTTTTGAAAGCGGTAATGATGAATACGATACCTTTTTAGGCAATCTTTCTGCAGAAAAAGAAGTGTGGCTTACTATGAATTTAGATTTTTACGCATCTGAATCTCTTGATGCAACCGCGCAAGGTGGCATTCAAGTGGAAGTAGAAGGCACAAAAGAATACGGCGGAACAATCCGTTGGTTGTGGCTAATACTTTTAATGATTAACACGGCAATATTGATTTTCTATATTACCTGGTTAATGAACAAAAGAGCGCAAAAATGGTAATAACCGTAAAAAATTAAAATTCTTATTATTGTTAATAGGAGAAAAATTATGAAAAAACAAAAACAGAAAAAGATATTAGTTGTTGCAGCTATCGCTTTAATGATCGCATTAGTTAGCGGTATGGGCGCAATGACTTATGCTCGTTATATTACAAGCTCGCAAGTTCCCGCAGAGCAAGCAACCGCTGCAAAATGGGGCTTTGTTGTTACAGCTGATACTAGCAACTTATTCTCTTCAGATTATACCTTAAACGGTACTTATGCAACCCCCGTTGCAGTGGATGCCGGTGTAGCTGTTAACGCTCATGCAGACACCGATGGTAATATCGTAGCCCCCGGCACTAGCGGTTCTATGACCGTTACCGTTAGCGGTATTGCGGAAGTTCGTGCAAGATTATCTCTTAAAAGCCTTTATACAGACGGCCAAAAGGATTACTTAGATATCAGTATTCCCGCCGGCACAGATCCCTCTAACAGTTCTGCTCGTGCTCAATATAATCCTGTAAAATGGACTTTAAGTAAGAAAGTTGGCGATGAAGCAGCTCAAGACATTGTCGATGAAAAGGACTTAGCCACCTTACTTAATGCTTTCGAAGACGAAAGCACGGATATTCCTGCAGGTTCTTCAATTTCAGTTGTTTACACCATTTCTTGGAAGTGGGATTTCAACGCAGAAAATGACGTATTAAGCCTACAAGATACTTTAATTGGTTACAAGAGTGCAGGTCTTCCCTATGCTGGTGCAACTGATGACGTAAAAGATTTATCAGATGCTTTAGCTTATGACGGAGAAGTATACGCTGCTCATATATCGGAAGCTGATTACAACGCAATCACAACTCAATTAAAGTTAGGCTTTACGGTAACTATTGAACAAATTCAAACTGTAACTCCCTAATAAAACTTAATCATTAAAAAATAGATTACTTTAAGTAATCACTTAATTAGGAATATAATTCCCCCACTTGCAAAAAGTGGGGGAGTGTAAGCCTAATTTTAACACAGTTATTAAAAAACAAAAGGAGGCAAAGTATGACGAATACGGAAAAATCTAAAAACATAGTAAAAAGAATTTTTTCAACCGTAATGTGGGTTATATTAATATTTTTAATAATAGTTGCCTCTTGGCTTGCAATAGATAAGCACGTAAGAAAATCCCCAGTGCCCTCGTTTATGGGCTATGCTACTTTGGTTATTGTTTCACCAAGTATGTCCGGCACGTTAGAAGTAGATGACCTCATTGTAATAAGGAAGTGTGATGAATATAAAATTGGCGATATCATCACTTATATGAAAGAGGGCGATGAATATTCAACCACGCACAGAATAGTTTTTTATGATGAAAACGGCGATTATTTAACCAAGGGTGATGCAAACAACTCTCGCGATGCAGATCCCGTTTATAAAGATGAAATATTTGGTAAGGTTGTATTAACAGTTCCCAATTACGCAAAATTCACGCGTTGGTTAACTGAAGAAGGCGGTTGGCTATACCTTGGCTCCGCCGTGTTAATAGTCATTCTTGGAATTGTAATTTTAAAATCAGATAACGGCGAAGAAGCGCTTGCTCAAGAGGCAAACGGTTCATCTTTAAATAAAGAAGAGTCAAAAGAAGAAACCTCTAACTCTTCACAAGAACAAAGCAATAACAGTCAAGATTCCGCAGAGCAAAATAGCCTTCAGGCATCTGTGGAAGATAATCAAGAAAACACTGCCGGCTCGTTACCTAATGAGGTTAACGAAACCGGCGAAGAAAATAAATAAATCCCCCTATAACGCGATTAACGCTAGTTATGCGTTATATTAACCTCTAAAACACACTGTCATTTTAGCAATATCATTACGTTAGTTCTTAGACTCTATCATTTCCGCAAGCGGAAATTCCAGAGTGACAAAAACGTTACACAGTCATTCTGGAGTCTTCGTAAGAAAACGATAGAATTTCAATCAAACTGTACAAGTAACGCATTTAAACCAATTAAAAAAGCCTTCTCCTGTGGGAGGAGGGGGACCGCATTAGCGGTGGAGGAGGAGTTAAATGCTTATACAGTAAAAAATTGTGTTGAATGTAAGAACAGGAACACCTCATCCGTCAGTTGAACTGACACCTTCTCCCACTGGAGAAGGCATATTTAAAGCCGTTTCGGCTATCGCTCAACGTGACCAAAAAACAACAGTCATTCTGGAGTTTTCGTAAGAAAACGATAGAATCTCAAAAAACAAACAGGAAAAAACAAGGAGTAAAGAAAATGAAAATTGATTTGAAAGGTAAATTCAAATTAATAAAAGCGCTGTTAAAACGTAACGCGTTTTCTTTGGCGTGCTTTGTTTTGGCATTTCTTGTTTCTATCACGGGTACGCTTTCCTATTCAAGGTATATAAGCTCTGCACCAGTAATTGAAGATCCTAATATCGGTAGTTTTAACGTTAGTTCCAATATAGATACGGTTAGCGCATTATCATTCACAAATACTGCGTTCTGGGGCGGTACCGATGCAGATAGCAGAATAGCAATGAACGCACTTCGTTCAATAGAATTCAGTGTTAACAATTTTGAAACTGTAAACGGCGAAGAAAGGGTTGCAGACGTAAGAACGGCATACACTCTTGCTTTCGTTGCACCTAAGAACTTTATAGAAAGAATGGCTTTCCAAGTATTTGATGCTAACGAGCACCCAATGATTCCTCAATTCGTTTCTGAGGATTTTTTGCGTGAAGCGGAAGAAGGTCACGAGTACGATACGTCAGACAGTGCAGAGTATCACGGTGTTTACGGCACGCGCGACTTAGTATTTGAAACAACAAAACTAGGTAACGGCTCTTATCAAGGGGAAAGTCAAAACGAAAACGGTAAAATTACCATTAAGTTTGTGCTTCAAAAGGGTGATATGCACCAACAGTTATTATTTAGAACTTGGGACTGTTGGGAATTAACAGAAAACGAACCCTATTATTTAGATAGTGAAGAGGGTGGCGACTTATTGCCCCCATTAACTGTAAATTATACTAATACGGTAGACTTTTATATGGTTACGATAGCAATGGAAAAGTTTATTTTGCCGGCAGGCGAAAAGATGACTAGGGAACACTGTATTCACTTAACCCCCACCCATCCGCTACACGATCATCACTTAGGCTCGTTCTTTATTGAAAATTACGATAACGGTAACGGTGATTCAGGTATTCGCAGAATTCATTCTATATACGGTGGGCCTAATGCAGACGGCGTTCTTGAAAATTGGACGTTAAAGTCCATTCACGAGGACGTAACTAGCCAATATTTTGTTGATGATAGATATGATTCCGGTGAGCCAAAGCTAACCTTGCACGGCATTCCTATGGTAGAGCAGGTTTACTTAAACGTTATGGGTAACAAAAAAGTGTATAACGTTGGTGAAGAAATAACGGAAAAATCAAGCTCAACAACTACTATAGAAAACGCATCCCCACACATGGGTGGTATTTGGGTTCACGAAGCACCTCTTGAAGGTGATGACCCAAAATTAACCAGTGGTTTTGAGTACATATATATGCAAAAAGAAACGGATTCTTCCGGAAACGTGCGTTGGCGTGTTTTAGGGCCGGGAAGTGCATCATCTCCACCTGTAACTATTACCGCAAACCAAGGCTATTTCCGTATTAAGGTGGATCCGGCAACAAGCAAAAGATACACAAACGTTGCAACAACCATATCAACCGGTGCTTTGCATGAAGAAATTAACGTAACGGAAACTTATAAGGTTCGCTCTGTTGAAATTCTACCCACCGGGCAAGAAAAGATAATATTAGAGGTTCACGAAGACGTTGACTATTTAGAAAGAGTTACTGGTACTGCTACAAAAACAACAGGTGTTAAGTATGAGTTCGACTACTTAATGGGTAATATAGAACAGTACGTTACAACCGGTTCTTGGTGGTGGAACCAAAGGGATGAATGGACAACCTATACGGGTTTGGATTTTAGTATTCATAATATGGTATATACCGACCCAACTGAAACTGAAGTATTTGAAAATTACAATCTAGACGACTACTATAATGAAGATAATTACATTATAAAAACGATTGTAAGGGAAGAACATACAGCGGAAATTAAAATAGAAAGTATTGAATGGTCCGTTATGAACGAGCACGGCGTGTTTGAGGACGTAACCTTTACTTACGATTCACCCTTTAATTTCTATCAAAATTATACCACTCCGGGTGGCGCTGTTGTTGAAAGGGAAAAAATATTCCTATCGCAGTGTTATTCTAAAAACTACCCGTTTAGTGTTAACGTATTATTTAATCAACTATTAAACTAATTGCCCAAAAGTAGGTCTATAGCGCGATTAAACGCTAGTTGTGTGTTATATTAACACCTAAAAAACAACAGTCATCCCAAGCTTTGCGAAGGATCTTAAAGAAAACAAACGAAAAATAAAACAAGGAGGTAATGAATATGAAGGTTAAGTTAAAAGGCAAAGGCTTTAAAATATTTGCTTTAGCTTTGTCTTGCGCATTATTTATCACTTCCTTAGCGGTAAGCACCTTTTCTAAGTTTGTAACGATGGTAAACGCACCCTTTGAAGGTAAGGACCACTTAGACTATACGGTAAACGCAGTTTTTATCGTTAAAAACCAAGAAGAACTGTTTGCAGCAATTAACCAAGGCTATACCTACGTTCAGTTAGATAAAGAAATAGAAAACCCACTTATAATAACCCAAAAAACAGAAAACCTAGATGCCGACCTTATTTTAGATCTTAACGGAATAGAAATTCAGCGTAACGGCTACGAACCCATTCTTAACGTAAAAACAGGTGTACGTCTTACCGTAGTAGATACTTCTACGGAGCAAACAGGCGGTCTTTATAACCCGGTTGGCTCGGTATTTAACATAACCGGCGGAACTATAACTATAATGTCCGGGGCATTTGAAAGTGGCCCACGTTACTCAGAATATTATTCTTATAACGACGTAATCTTAAATGACAGAGATGGCTCTCTAACCAGAAGAACTCAGGTAGAAGATGAGCCTAAAGAGGTAATGTACCGCGTTAAGAATAAGGAAACAGGCAAGTTTGAAGAGGCTGTTTCAAAGATTGCACCAATAATCAAATCATACCCCGAAAAGAAGGGTGATATCGAATATAAGCACGGCAATCTTTACTTTGATAACGAGCTTGCTATGGCAGGAAGTGATATTTCATTTAAGCCGGATACCTACTGTTACTACAGAACGAGCGAAGATATAAGTGCAGAAGCAAGTGAGATTGCTCAGGCGGACTGGTATTACAGTTATTACGTAGTTCCTAACGGCTTCACTTATAGGTCTGCAACGGTACTTCCCGAAGAGGAAGATAATTATATTAAAGTAACCATTTACGGCTATGAAAAGGTAATAGAAAGCGCATCATTAAAGGAAAATCCCCTTGATTACGTTGCCGCAGTTAGAATGCAAGCAGGGGTATTAGACGTTCAAAACGGCGGATTCTTCAGTTACTTTGGCGTTGATCGAACGGCTTGCGTAAACGCGCAGGGCGGAACTATTAAGATTAATAACGGCAGATTCTCTTCACGCGTGCCGAATGCGACTGCAGATCCTGCTGTATTAGAAGATAGCGTGAACGTTAAAGAGGAAGATGATATTGCCTTTAACGATGACTATTTTAATAACTATAATTGGTCAACTCAGTCTGCTTCAGCAGAGTATAAAGGCAATCTTGCTAAAAAGGGTGAGGCGGTATGTATACTTAACGCAGGCGATGCAGACGTAAACATAATTTCGGGCAAGTTCTACGCCTCGAATAACAGTATGATCAGTATGCAGGGCGGTGAGTTAACCGTTAACGGCGGTAACTTTACAAAACGGCTAACAAACGGTATTGTAACCGATGATATTACTGAACTTTCTGCCGTCTATATGCAAAACGGTATTCTAAGTGTGTCTAACGCAACCTTCAACGTTATTGCAGATAGCGTGCATCCTGCCAACGGTATTTATATGCTTGCAGGGGAATTGACTGTTACCGATACAAATTATGAAATCAGTGGTGACTCAACCACGGGTATTAGAATGCTAGACGGTAAGTTGGACGTTATTGGCGGTGCTTGCTCGATTTTGGGTGATAATACTTACGGTATTTATTCAACCGTTTCCGGTCAAGATCAATTCCACGTTCAAAATACCTCCTTTGCTTTAACAGAGGGCGATAATCAAACCGGTATTTACACCAAAAACGGCAGAGTAAACGTATATGCAGACAGTAGTTCTACAATATCTACAAGCGGTTTAAACGGCAAAGGTATTCACGTAGATACAGGTGGCTCTGTTATTTCAACCAATTATAACTACGAGCTTTCAGGCGCTCAGTCCCACGGTATATATGCAACGGCAGGTACGGTTGAGGTTTCCGGCGGACATTTAACGTTAACGGGCGATTTATCTTACGGTATTTATTCAACGGCAGGCTCTGTAAGAATGCAGGGCGGTGAAGTGGTGCTAACAAGCAACGTAAGCAGTTACGGTGTTTATGCATCATGCTCAACCGGTTCTGTTGATATTGAACTTAAGGATGCAACCGTAGACGTTGGTTATTCCATAACTGCTAACAAGCAAGACGAAAGTGTTAACCGCGCAAGCGTTGGCGTTTTTCTTGCAACTAACGACTTAAATAATAAAATAACCTTAACAAACACGAACGTAAGTTGTTATGAGGTTGGTATTTTAGTAGACGGCGGTTCATTGGAAATTTTTGGAAGCTCGGGTACAAACTATATTTCCACAAGAAAGGCTTCTTCAATTATAGTTAAGGGTGGCGGTATCACCTTTGATGAAAGCTGTAATTACAACATAACGTCCTCTACCACGGTAAATAACAATAAAGACAACTCGTTTGATATAACTCTTCCCACTATAAATCCCGACCAAGACGTAGAGTATCCTAATACGGACGGTATTTACGTTTCAGGCGGTGACTTTACCTCTAACGGTAACGTAAACATAACCCATGCCGGTTTATATAACGATATAGAAAAGTGGATTTATTACGATGATATGGTTATTAGAAGCTATGCCGTTAGAGTAGATGGCGGAGAGGTTCTTCTAACCAAGGCAAGCATAACTAACTCTGTTGGCGGGGGCGTTATGTGTAACGGCGGTAACGTTACTTTGGGTACGGAAAACTCCCAACGTTCAGATATTACCGTTGAAACTACCGGTGCATTAACTCAAAGCGGTGACTGGGTTCCCGTTGCTTCCGGTGCGGATAACAGCTGGCGAAGATTAAAAACCTATACAGGCGGTCACGCAGTAGAAATCATGGGCGGTAACCTTACTGCTTACGAAGGTACGTATACCGCTGCTCACGGTGACGGTATTATTCTTAACGCACCTCAACGTATGGCAGGTGAAGAAAAAACTAAGGTTGATATTCACAACGGTTCTTTCACCGGTAATATGACAAACGATAATCCGGGTGATAGATCCGGACCTGCAGGCTGTTACGGTGTTAAGGTGTTCGGCCCTGCAATAATAAATATATATAACGGCACGTTTAACGGTAGGGCAGGCGGTGCTTGTGTAGGCGGTGTTTACGGTTACGATTATAATAGTTCAACCAGACAGTTTACCGTAAGCTTAGATGAAAACGACCCTGCGGAAGTTTATATTTATAGGGCTCACTTCGGAACGACGTCTGTTCCCAACGACGGCTTTATGATTTACGATAATTCAAAAATTATATTCGGTGCCGGTGGTGCAGACATAGCCTCTAAGGATGCAATAAGCATTACGGCAAACCTTGCAGCTTTCTCTGTTAACTGGGTTAGCTTCGATCAACCGCCCAGCCCAAAAAACAGCACCATACTGGTTTATTACGGAACTTATACAAGCTCATTCCACGGTTGGAATAAGGAGGATAGAGCATCAGATACTATAGTATACAATCAAAATTACGGATTAACCGTTAGAAACGTTAGCAGTACGGGTAACAATGGCTATCCTAATTCTATAACGTCTATAAATAAAGATCATATTGTTTACTATCCCGAAATCTAGCAAAATAACAAAAAGCACTTGATTTTCTTCAAGTGCTTTTTTGATGTAGTTTTTTAATAAAATGCCCCTATAAGTCGATTATCGGGGCTTTTTTGTTAGTTTTTATACTTAAAAGAAAGCGTAATATTTTGCGGATAATCACCAAAGGATTTACCAAAAATATTAATGCCGCCGGGGTGTTCGGCTGTGTCTTTATTGCCAAACTGAATAACCGTTTTATTTCCCTTAGTAAGTTCTAAATTTTTAAGCGTTGCCTTAGAATATGTCTTTGCACCGTTCAAATACACACCGTCATTGGTTACCGAAAGGGTAACCAACTTGCCGTATTGCGTATTGTGGCTTCCCCACCAGTGAGGGGTTAGAAGTCCGCGTCTGTCGCCGTAATCCCCTTGGCAAACGTAGGTGGTTATTTCTTTGCCGTTAATCCAAAAGGTAATATCAGATTTTTGTTCGTTATCAAAATAGGGTGCTTCAGAGCAAATTTCAAGGCTTAAGGAAAGTTCTGTTACGTCGTGGTATTTCGGGGTGTTATTGTTAAAATAATAGGTTATAATTCCGCGCTTAGTCCAAATTAACTGCGCGCCGTAGCGTTGGGGTGAAAAGCACTTTTCCACCATAAATGAATAGTCGTCCGTTTCCGTACAAAAGCCAAAAGATTGCCCAAAAAAGTCTACGAAATGCCCAATTCCAAGTTCCTGCGTTTCAACTTCCTCATTAACGAATTCTTCCTCGTTATAGTAAAAATTAACGAATAAACTTTTTGCATCTCTTCCAAAAAAGCGCACAGTGGTTTTATTGTTGCTTTTATAAGTAACTGCAACTATATTAGCCTTTTCCATCACGTTAAGGTGGTGCAAAAGGGTAGTTTTGGGAATATTTAATTCCTTACTAAGGCTTTGCAAGGTCTGTAAATGTGGCGCGCGTTGCAAAATTTTTAGTATTTTTAAACGTGTTTCATTACCTAACGCTTCGCATATTTGCGCTATTATGGGTAAATCCCCCTCTTTTTCTAAAGAAAGCTTAATTTCTGCGTGTTGGTGCTTAAAAAGGTCCATAATTTCCCCCTTAACCCATTATTCAAGATAATTATACACTAATTTTTGGCAAAAGTAAACTAATTTAATAGATTATATAGTATATAATAATCTAAAATTTTAGTTCAATAAATTTTAAAAAGCATATTGACAT
>JAZSMG010000010.1:0-1591 GCA_045535775.1 Christensenellaceae bacterium
CGCTTGCTTTTTGATGGCCGCCGCCGCCATATTTCACGGCAATGGGGTTAATGTTATAACGGCTTGAACGCAGTTCGCATAAAACACCGTCATCGGTTTCGGTGAAATTAACCCAAATATCAACCCCCTTAAGGTCCGCCATAGTGCTAACCATACCGCGCGAAATAGAAAATACGTCCTTGTTAAGCTTATCCATTTCTTCCTTGGTGGTATAAATATAAGCAACGTTTTTGGGTGTGAATTGAATTTTTAAAATAAAGCTTGCGCGAAGGCGAATATTATCAAAATCGTCTTGATAAAGGTTGGGATAAACGTCGTTTAAATCTACCCCCGCCTGCATTAAAAAGGAAGCAATAGCAAAGGTGTTTGCAGAAACGCTATCGTAGCGGAATCTACCGGAATCGGTAGTCATACCGGTATATAAGGCGGTTGCAGCCTGCTTGGTAACCGTTAAACCGCATTCGCGGGCAAACTCTGCAATAAGCCCCGCACAGCTTTCGTAAGAGCTGTTAATAACCTCTATATCGGTGAATTTATCTATATATATATGATGGTCTATTCTAATAGTTTTATCGGCAAGCTTATAGCGCTCGTCTGAAACTAAATTGGGGGCGGAAAGATCCAAAATAATGGCAAGCGCGCCCTTGTAAAGCTCATCGTCAATCTCATCCATATCGCCAATAAAGGCGTAGCGTTCGTTTACTTCGCCAACCGCATAGATAGACTTATTGGGAAAGTTCGCCTGAAGAATGCCTTTAAGCCCTATTTGAGAGCCCATAGCGTCCCCATCCGGCTTGGTATGGCGGTGAATGATTATAACGTCATATTGATTGATTGCTTGAAGAACTTCTTTAAACATAGTGTATTCCTTTGCTTTATTGGTTAGGCTTTGCGTTTTGCGCGCAAACACCCACGTATATATTTTACACTAAACACCCCCCTTTTTGCAATTCTTTTTAAGGGGTTTTTGTATTTATTGTTTTTACGAGTGTTTTGTTGACTTTAGTATTACTTTTTGAAATTCTTCGACTGCGCATTCGCTTCGCGCCGAATGACAAGGAATAACAAAAAAGATTCTGTTGTTTGATTCGATAAGCTCCGAATGACGGAAAAACAAAAAAGATTCTGTTGTTTGATTCGATAAGCTCCGAACGACGGAAAAACAAAACGACCTAAAAAGAAGCATAAAAAAAGCAAGCGCTTTTTGAAGCGCCTGCTTTTTTATATAACTTTTTAAAAGTTAGTGGTTTGTTTATTAGTTTGCAGGAGTGTAAGTAACAACGATTTGGTTAAGTCTTGTTTGAGCACCCATGGTTGCTGTGAAAGATGCTACAGGAGTAGCAAATTCAATAATAACGGTGCTTCCTGATACGCTTACGGTTGCGCCTTCAACACTGCTTAATGAATCATTTAATGCAGTTGCATAACTTGAACTAGTACAGGTAACAACAACCTTGCTAATAGTTCCACTTGCTACAGAAATAGTAACTTTACTATTAGCATATGCTCTGAAGTGATCGGCATCACTAGTTCTAATAGCATTAGGAGATGCTTGTGCGTTTTCAAAAGTAACGTCTCCAGAAGTCCAGGT
>JAZSMG010000100.1:0-3337 GCA_045535775.1 Christensenellaceae bacterium
TCTGCGGCTTGATTCCATACTGTCTTGCGACAGATTCCATACCACAACAAGTTGTGGATTACATACACGCCTTTTGGCGTGATTGGGACGCTACAGTTCAAACCCAAACAAGAAGTGGCGAAAATATCTTTTTTTATTCAAGCTATAGGCTAGTATGTAATCACGCGTTAGCGTGTATGGCATCGCCGAAGGCGTATGGCATCACCGTAGGTGTATTTTCTGCGGCTTGATTCCATACTGACTTGCGACAGATTCCATACCGCAACAAGTTGGGGATTATATACACGCCTTTGGCGTGATGAGCACGCGACGGTTTAACTCCAAACAAAAAAGCATAGCAATTATAAATTTAAGACTTGACTTAATCTTTATTGACAAGTAAAGTAGGTTTATGATATAATTCACACATTAAAAATACGGAAGCAATAATTATGCAAAACGAACAAACAAAAGAAGCGGGCTTTTTATCAAGGATAGGGCTCACTAATAACCAGTTAAAAATAATTGCGATGATAGCAATGACCTGCGACCACGTAGGCAAATTTTTATTCCCAGATGTAATAATATTGCAAATAATAGGGCGCTTAGCATTCCCGATATTTGCATATATGATAGCAGAAGGATGCAAGTATACTAAAAACAGAAAGAGGTATTTATTACAGTTAGCCTGTTTTGGATTGCTAATGCAAGCGGTTCTTTATATAGTAGAGGGGTTGTGGTATTTAAATATATTTTTAACGTTCACTCTCTCTATAACAGCTATTTTTGCTTTAGAACGCTTTAATAATAAAAGAAGCGAATTAAACTATATTATACTTTTACTAGCAATTGCACTCGTCTTCTTTTTTGGTTATGCATTTTACACGGTAATTCCCCTTGACGGTTACTATATTGATTACGGAATTTTAGGTGTATTATTCCCCGTTGTAATTTACTTTGCGCCTAACAAGTGGTTAAAGATAGCCAGTGCAACCGTGATGATGGCGCTTTTTGGCATTTTATATGACGCATTACAGTTTTATATGTTGCTAACCGTTCCGCTTTTCATTTTATATAACGGCACGCGCGGAAAGGCAAAATTAAAATACCTATTTTATTTCTTCTATCCCTTACATATGGTTATAATATACGGCTTATACGTAATTAAATATTGGGAATATTTCTTTGGCTAAAATGCCGTTAATCGACCTATAGCCTAACTAAATTAAACAAAACGCAGTTGTTTTAGTGTAAACAACTGCGTTTTTTAGTTATAAAAAATTCAAATTTTAAATTTATAATGGGGAATAAAAGAATTAGTTAAGACCACGCATTTTCTTTCTGTATTGCAAGGGTGAAAGTCCCACTTTTTGTTTAAACACTTCAGAAAAATGATAGGGGTTAGCAAAAGCCAACTGTTCAGAAATTTCTTTAATGGAAGCGGAACCGCTTTCTAAAATGCTTTTTGCTTTGCTAATTTTTAAGTCAAGCAAATACTGATATGGTGTAACGCCGTAACTCCTTTTAAAAATTCTAATAACCTCCGATTTAGAAATAAACAGTTTTTCACAAATTTCTTCAAGGTTAAAAGTAGTGTTTACGGCGAGGTTTAATTCAATACGAATAAGATTTGCGCGTTCGGGGATAAAGCGGTTATCCTCTATGCTTTTAGCTAAAGCCAATAGCATTTGAGTTATTATATTAGCTATATCAAAATGAATTTCAGAAATATCGGTAGAAATTTTATCTAATTCGTAAAGCTTTTCAAAAAGTTCCACTAATTCCACGTTTTTGTAAACAGTGTCACGAAGTTTATAAATTGAAACTAATTGGGCGGGTAATGCCCCTTGAAAGTTAACCCAAAGCTTTTTATAAGGATCTTGCGTGTCTGAATAATATTCAACGCTTTCTCCCGTTTTTAGCATATAGGTATCGCCGGCGGTTACCGCCGTTTTTTTACCGTTAACAACAACGTAGCCCTTCCCCTCTATAATATGCTCTAAAATATACCCGGAAACTGAAGCTCTTTTAATGTAATAGTTGTTAGTAGGGTAAGTTATACCAAAGCAAGAAATAGAAATTGGAAACAAAATCCCTTTTGGGTTGTGAAAGTGCGTAATAACCTCGTTTTGTAATCCTTTAAACTGTTGGATATCTATTTTTTTTATTATGTCAAAGCTTTCATATTTTTTCATGGTTAATAATCCGTATTTTTTTGAATATTTTGCGTATTGCAATCAAAATATTTTGTATTATAATTATATTACATAGTTGACAATATGTCAACCTAAATATAAGAAAAAATAATTTGTATTTTTGGGAGGTTCAAAAATGAAGTTGTTTAAAGGAAAAAATGCTCGCAAAATTTCCATTATTGCATTATCTGCGGTAATGGCGATAGCCGTATGCTTTGGCGTGGTTGCTTTTACGTCTACAGCTCAATCGGTTAATGCAGAAAGCGCAATAACTACGGCAGGCTGGGCAAGCTATCACGGCTTAACCTCGGTTGAGTTTAAGGATGGGGCAATGCAATTAAACTCTACAACCAATCCCGGCTCTGTATATTTTACGGATCGAATGTTTGGTAACTATGAGATGGAAGTTGAAATGCAACTTAACTCCGGCAACTGGTTTGGTTTGATGTACCGTTCAAACGGTGCTCAAAAGGGTTTTTACCAGCTTGGCACCGGCAGTGGTGGATATCATCAATTAAAACGCCACGAAACAAAATCATCCGGTAGCGGATGGGACGAGGTTAATATAATAAAGGCGAACTCCGGTTACTCATCTTATACTATGGGAACTAGGGTAAGCGTTTATCTTAAGCTTCAAGATAATAAGCTTACGTTAAAAACCAAGATGGCTGGCGAAAGCGAATACTTTACGGAGTTTGAGAACACTGCAATCCCCACCGATTATCTTGGTATATACGATGGCTTTATTGGATTTTGCTTGCAATATAGTGACGTAACGGTATATAGCGTTAAAATTAACGATTTAGATAGTGAATACAAGTACGTATCAGATTTTGAAGAAAGATCCAAAAAACAAGCTGAATGGGGTGTAATTCGCGGTGCGGTAACTCCCACTCAAGCAGCTGGTGTAACAACTATTGCTCCTACCGCAAACCCCACGGTATACGGCATAACTAATATTGATTTCACCGATTACGTAATGGAGGCTGAGTTTGAATTTAACAAAAACTGGGCAGGTCTTTGTTTCCGTGTGAACGGTGCGTATAAGGGTTTCTTCAATGCAAGCACTAGCAAAACTTACTTTAGCTTTCACGAAACGAAATCGGGTGACGGTTGGGGAACGTCAGTTGATCCCACAATTAGCGATTACACTAAATATACTT
>JAZSMG010000198.1:0-1583 GCA_045535775.1 Christensenellaceae bacterium
TACGTAAACGGTAACCGAACATTCCTCCGCACTTACCGCGCGAAGAGATTCTATTCTTTTATGAACGTAAAAAGCCTCGTATGAGTCGGTTAACAGCCATTTCACACGGAAATCACTAACCTGATTATTTTCCTTTAATAAACTAATAATATCTATCATGCTAATTTCACCTTTACCTTTAATGCAGGGCCACCGTCAGCAACCCTAACCCATTCCTTATAGCCCTTACCGCAACTACCGCTACCAATAACCTCAAACTCATCAGAGATCATAGAGATAGACTTTAGTAGGTCTGGAACGTAACCGCTCATAACAACGGGTGAAACGTAATTATCGGTAAGCTTACCGTCCACAATTTCAATACCGTATTCTGCCGTGCATTGAATTTGCCAGTTCTTGGGGTCTTCCATACCGTTATTAGTTTCAAATAGCATATATCCGTGCTTAACGGAAGCAATCATATCCTCTAGCTTATCCTTACCGGGTGCAAAGAAGGTGTTTGTCATTCTTGCATAAGCCTTTCTCTTATATGATTCACGGCGACCGTTGCCGGTGGGCTCAGTACCTAAGCGCGTTGCAGAAACAAGGTCTGAAATACCTGCAACCAAAATACCGTCCTTAATAATCAAAGTATCGTGTGCAAGCACGCCGTCGTCATCAAAGAAGTAGGATGCGGCAGATAAGGTTGCCGAAGCACCGTCGTGCATGTTGGTAATGGGAGAAGCAACGTATTTTCCAACGTATTCCTTTGCTAAAGCCCTATCCTTCACGAATTGATCCATTTCTACGCCGTGACCAAATGCTTCGTGCGCAATAAGTCCGGTAATAGAGCTATCGGTAATAACGTCATAAAAGCCGGGTTCTATGGGTTTAGCCTTAGAAAGGTTAACCGCCTTTTTATAAAGCTTTTCTAACTTTGTTGGAAGCTCTTTCATAATATCTGCCAAAACGTAGCCGTTAGAACCCTCTCTTGCGCGAACGATTTTCCCGTCACGATAGGTAACTACTGCAAATGCGTTTGCCCAACCGTAATGCTGATCTAATTCCCTGTTGTTAGAAATAAATAACTTAGAAACGGTGTAAGGCTGAACGATTACCGTTGCATTAAGCACCTTTTCATCCATAGCAAGCAATCTATCGCGAATATCCTTACAAAACTGCAAGATTTCATCATCACTAAAGTTATCAAAGTCACTTTCGCGAACAAAAGACTGCGTTAAAGGTTCATCTTTGGGGATTTCACACTCTATTTGTGCTTGATTTTGCCCCTCCGTACTTTTAATCTTCGTTAAAATTTCGCTTGAAAGTTGTGCCGTGCTTTTAGAAATATCAGAAAAAGAATACTCGTAAAAGGCTTTGCCGTTATGTAATTTAAGCACGAAACCGCATTCACCGGCACCCTCTCTTACAACTGAGTTGCGCCTATCTGCCATATAAGCAACACCGGTATTATCGGTAGCAAGCAAGCTTACGTATTTAAAGCTCTTTGAAAGCTCGTTAACAAGCTCTTTTGCCTTACCCCTTATACCGTTTAAATAAGAAGAAAACATTTTTTAACTCCTTTAATTCATCTACATTTATAT
>JAZSMG010000267.1:0-2583 GCA_045535775.1 Christensenellaceae bacterium
TTCACGAGAAGCATCTTTAACAGGCAACGCCCTATCCTTTTTCAGCTTACCAATTGCCTTGGCAAGTGTAAAACGGCTTTGTAAAAGTGAGGCTATTTGTTCATCAATAACGTCTATTTGATTTCTTAATTGCTCTTTTGATTTATTCATAATTAAACCCTTAAAGCCCAATTTATTAAAGGAATTTATACCTGAAATAAATACGGCTTTATTAGAATAATACTTTTAATAAAAAAGGAAATCGCGCCAAAAAACAAAAGTTTTTCGGCGCGATAACGTTTATTGTACATTGTGATATGCTATAACAAATATTACAGAAATAGCTATAAATAGCAATCCTACGAAAAATAAATATGGTGAAGTCGTTGCTTTATCGCCGGCTTTTGCCTTTTTGCTTTCAACGTATTCAGTATAAGTTTCTTTATCCTTAAACCTAGTTCTAGACCAGTTATGGTTAACTAATAAGGAATGAATTACGTACTGTATACCGTAAAACGCGCCGTGTGAAACACAAAACTGCAATAACCCAACGCAAACGAGCAACGCTCCCGGAACGGTAAATGCATCCGCAAGGACTTTATAGACCTTCACAGGATCCGTTTCGGTAACCAAGCCGTTGGTTATGCAAAGCATACCTGCAAATAGCAAACCAATGGCAAGAGTTATCAAATATTTAATCCAAAGCTTCATAATTATTTAGTAAGCTCTTCCCTATACTTAATTTCTTCCGCATCATTACAGAAGATGAAGTGACCGGGAACAACTTCCCTCATAGAAGGTTTATCAACAGAATAATCGTGTTCTGCTAACGGATTATAAATAATACGTTTTCTTTGTTTTTCGTAAATAGGATCAGGTAGAGGAATAGCAGAAAGAAGTGATCTGGTGTAAGGATGCATGGGGTGAGCGAATAACTCTTCAGAAGAAGCAAGCTCTACCATGTTACCAAAGTACATAACGCCGATACGGTCAGAGAAGTATTTAACAACTGAAAGGTCGTGCGCGATGAATAGAATGGTAAGACCAAATTTCTCTCTTAATTCGTTAAGAAGGTTAATAACCTGCGCTTGAATAGAAACGTCCAATGCAGATACGGGTTCGTCCGCGATAATCATATCGGGATTCATAATGATTGAACGAGCAACACCTATACGTTGACGTTGACCACCAGAGAATTCGTGGGGGTAACGGGTTGCGTGTTCACGAACAAGACCAACTAACTCTAACATTTCGTAAACCTTTTGTTCAATAACGTCCTTATCCTTTTCGCCGTTGATGATTAGACCTTCTGAAATGATATCCTTAACGGTCATACGAGGATCTAGTGAAGCAATAGGATCTTGGAAGATCATTTGAATTTGAGTTACGATTTTTGCTCTTTTAGCTTTGTGAAGTTTTGCTTTAAATTCCTTTTTAAGTCTTTCATACTCAACAGGATTATTAATATTTTCTTCTAAAAGCTTATTGTATTCTTCTGTAACGATTTCAACTTGACGTTTTGCGTATTCCTTATCGCAATTCTTATGGTCGTTACGAGCTTGAGTGATTAGCTTACGCTGTTCAGTAATAAATGCTTGAGCTTCATTAACGATTTCTGCTTTTTTAGTAGCAAATTCGGGATCAGCTTGGTCAAGCGCCTTAATTTTAGCGTTTGCTTCTGCTCTTTTTGCTTTTATGGCATCCTTATAAGAGCGGATACCGGCAACGATACGTTGACCTTTAAAGTAAACGTTACCGCTAGTTGCATCATAAAGCTTAATAATAGTTCTACCGGTGGTAGTCTTACCGCAACCGGATTCACCAACTAAGCCAAAAACTTCGCCCTTCTTAACCTCAAAGCTAACATTATTAACAGCCTTGAGTTCCATTTTACCCATTTTGAAGAATTGACAGAGATTCTCAACCTTCAATAAAACTTCATTATTATTTTCAGCCATCAGAAGAACCTCCTCTTTCTTTCATTCTTTCAATTCTTTCAGTAACAATCTTGGGAGGATGAACAACGGGAGCATCCGGATGTAGAAGCCAGGTAGCAGCAGAGTGCGTTTCGCTAATTTGGAACATCGGGGGTTGCATTTCGAAGTCAATTTCAAGAGCGTATTTATTTCTCTCCGCAAAAGCATCACCCTTAGGAGGATAAATCATATTGGGAGGAGTACCGGGAATAGCATCAAGCTTTTCATTGGTATCAAGGTCAGGCATTGAAGCAAGTAGAGCCCAAGTATAGGGATGAGCAGGGCTATAGAATACGTCTTCACTTGTGCCATATTCAACAATCTTACCTGCGTACATAACGGCAATTCTATCTGCCATATTAGCAACAACACCTAAGTCGTGAGTAATGAATATAACTGAAAGTTGACGTTCAACCTTTAGTTTATTTATAAGTTCAAGAATTTGAGCTTGAATAGTAACGTCTAGCGCGGTGGTAGGCTCGTCACAGATAAGAATATCGGGGTTAGCAGCAAGCGCGATAGCGATAACTATACGCTGTCTCATACCGCCAGAGAATTCAAAGGGATACTGTCTGTATCTCTTTCTGGGTTCGGGGATACCAACCTCTTCCATAAGCTTAATAGCTCT